>JAZSRE010000025.1:0-9282 GCA_045538345.1 Clostridia bacterium | reverse complement strand
CATAGTGATACCATACATAATATCGGCAGCTTCCATAGTACCTCTTCTGTGAGTTACAACAATAAACTGAGATTTATTGCTGAATTTCTTTAAATAATCAGCAAACCTGAATACGTTTACATCATCAAGTGCGGCCTCAATTTCATCAAGTACACAGAAAGGTGCAGGTCTCACTTTTAAAATTGCAAACAGAAGTGCAATAGATACAAAAGCCTGTTCACCGCCCGAAAGTTGCAACATACTCTTTAGCGCTTTTCCGGGTGGTTGTACGTTGATTTCAACCCCGCTGTTTAGAACGTCATCAGGTTCTGTAAGAACAAGCTCCGCCTTACCGCCACCAAATAATTGTACAAAAGTTTCGCCAAAATGCTTGTTAATAACAGCAAATTTTTCTGTAAACTGTTGTTTCATTATAAGCATCATATCTTCAATAACCTTTTGCAAATTATTTTGTGCCTCTACAAGGTCATCACGCTGTGTTTTGAGGAATTCGTATCTTTCACCAATCTGTTTATATTCCTCAATGGCGTCAATATTAATATTTCCAAGGTCTTTGATTTCCGACTTAATATCGTTAATCTGTTTTACTGCATTATCAGGAATTTCTGTTCTTAGGTCTTCTGCAGATGTTGTTGTAAGCTCATAATCTTCCCACAATTTATTAATAATATTTTCAAGTTCTACATCAGATTTTGTTTTTCTGCTTTCAACTCTGCTTTGTTCCTGTTGTACAATCATTTGATTATCACGAAGTTTTTTATTTTCTTCCTGTTGTACTTTTATGGATTCCTGTGCATCTTTTCTTGCATTTTCTGATTTTTCAATAACTTCATTTAGTGTGGCAATTTCTTCGTTTATTGTCAGTATCTGTTCGGTCTTAAATTCTATATCGTCATTTATGTCGTTATTTGCATCTGTCATTTCATCAATATTTCTTTGTTTTTGTTCAATATTGAGTGTTATTTCCTGCTTTCTTAAATTAACCATTGAAATTCTTTCATTATGAATTTCAACATCCTTTAAAACAGAGTTTAGTTCAATTTTAAGTTCGCCAATTTTACCAACAATTTCAGCACGTGTTTTTGAATCAACACCCATTTTTTCTTTCTTAAGTTCAATTTCTTTTTCCAAAGCTGAAATTTTAAGTGTAAATACATCTATTTCATCTGTATATACATCTATTTGCTTATTCATTTCCTGCTTTTGTACATCTAATTGTTCAAGCTCATTAACCATTGATTTTTGTGCATCAATAATAGAATCTGCAAATGTTTTTGAATGATCTAAATCTGACTGAACCTTTATAAATTCACTGTTCTTTTCAGCAAACTCAGTCTGTAATTTTTCAACAGATAATTTCTTATCTTCAACTACTTCTTTTAGTTCAACAGACTTTTTCTCATATTTTTTAACATTATTTTCAAGTTCTGCAATAATAGTATTAAGCTCAACAATTTCATTTGCTCTTGCAAATATGCCATTCGCATTGTTTCTGCTACCACCTGACATTGACCCACCCGGTGATAGTAATTCACCTGATAAAGTAACTATACGGAATTTGTATGAATATTTACGAGCCATACTTACGGCATTATCTATGTTATCAACAACAATAACGCGCCCAAGCAAACCCTTTATAACATTTTCATATTTCTTTTCATATTCAACCAAGTCGGATGCAAGACCAACATAACCTACGCTTTTTTCAACACCAATTTCATTTAAGGTACTGCTTTTTGCAGCAGAAACAGGCAAGAAAGTTGCTCTTCCTTGCTTTGTACGTTTTAAATATTCTATCGTTTTTTTTGCATCTTCTTCAGTTTCAGTAACTATGTACTGAGCAGAACCGCCCAAGGCAACTTCAATAGCAGTTGCATAATCTTTGTTAACATTAAGCAAACTTGCAACAGTACCGTGCAAACTTACTGATTTTAGAGCGCCATTTGAATACTCATTCATTACCGCCTTAACGCTACGATTATAGTTATCAAAGGATTTTTCCATATCCTTAAGAAGTTTTTGTCTTGATTCAGATTGCTGAAGCTGACTTTTAGCTGATTGTAAAGCATTCTCATTTTCCTGAAGTTCGTTTGTTGCACTTATATATATACTGCGTTCAATCTCAAGCTGAGCTTTAATTTCATCGCATTCTTTTTCAATCAACAAAACTTTTTCCTGCAAATCGTTAAGGTTGTTCGTAAGTCTTTCAACGTCAGTCTTTTTGTCTTCAAGTTCGCGTTTTACAGTTTCGCCTCTTTCATCAAAACTTTGTATCAAAGCTTTGAAATTACTGATTTTAGAACGCAAATTTGCAACCTCGTTCATATTTTGTATTACATCAGTATTAAGTGAATCTATTTGTTCGTTACCTTCTGTTGAAAGCTTATCAAATTCAAGTAATTTTTCTTCAAGGTCTGAAATTTCAGTATTTATATTTGACTGTTTTTCCTTTAACAGAGAAAATTCAGCATCTTCATCCTGTACAGATTTTTCAAACTCATCAAATTTACCGTTAAGTTCTGCTATTTCAGCCTCAATTCTTTTTATATTATCATTATTGCCTTCAATTTTACTTTTTAAAACTTCAATATCACTTTTATAGTTGGATAATACCTGTAAATTATCCTGTTGTTTTTGTCTGTTTTCTTCAGTGAATTTTTCGGCTTCGTTTATATTTGTAAAAATTTGTTCAGTTTGTTTTTCGTTTTCTTCAATTTGCTTGTTTATAGAGTCAAGCTGAAGGTTAAGGGTTTCCATCTGCTTGCCAACTTCATCAATAACCTGACGGTATTTAACGACGTTTTTCAAAGCAACGTTAACTTCTAAAACCTTAAGCTTATCTCTTAAATTCAAATATTTTTTTGCCTTTTCAGACTGTATTTTAAGAGGCCCGATTTGACCTTCAATTTCTGTTATAATGTCATTTACACGCATAACATTGTCGTTTGTATGAGCAAGCTTTCTTTCCGCTTCTTCTTTTCTGTAACGGAATTTTGTAATTCCTGCTGCTTCTTCAAACATAGTTCTGCGGTCTTCAGATTTTGTACTTATAATTTCGGAAATTTTACCCTGACCAATTATAGAATAACCATCACGGCCTACACCTGTATCCATAAAAAGTTCATGAATATCTCTTAGCCTTACTGATGATTTATTTATAAAATATTCACTTTCACCTGAACGGAATAACCTTCTTGTAACAACAACTTCTTCAAAATCAACCGGTAGCATCTTATCAGAATTATCAATAATCAAAGACACCTCGGCATAACCTAATGGTTTACGCTTTTGTGTACCTGAAAATATAACATCCTGCATATTTCCGCCACGAAGAGATTTTGCACTTTGTTCACCCATAACCCAACGTATAGCATCAGAAATGTTACTTTTACCGCTACCGTTAGGACCAACAACCGCTGTTATTCCATTTTCAAAATCCAAAAAAGTTCTGTCCGCAAAAGATTTAAAGCCTTGTAATTCCAAACCCTTTAAACGCATCTCTTACCTCCAAATTTATTTTTCTAAAAGTTCTCTGTATCTTGGATGATACGGGCCTGCCAGATAATTATTTTTTGCCTCATCATCCGACATAAGCAATCCAAACCTTATGATTTTAATGTTATGTTGTTCATAAATTTCTTTTATTTTTTTACTTAATTCAACTGAATGCTCCAGACTATGAGGTTTATGTAAGCCGTTTTTATAATATTCAGCAAGTTCAGTATTATTAAAAACCAATGTAGGGTACACCCTTACAAAATCAGGTTTAAGTTCACATATTTTTGTCGCAGTATATATATCATCTGCGTCTGCATCATTATACAGGCCTGTCATTTGTTGCAGACCCAAGGAAAAATCATATTTTCTAATTAATTTTACTGCATTTATTACATCAATATCAGTATGACCTCGGTTATTTGCCAAAAGCACATCGTTACACATAGACTGTACACCCAGTTCTATTTCCGTAACACCATATTTTTTTAAATTATCTAAAATTTCTTCACTTATAGCATCAGGACGCGTTGACAAGCGAATACCCTTTACACCATTATTTAATTTGTATTTATATGCAACTTCCAAAAGAGAAGTTTGATATTCAATATCTATAGCGGTAAAACTACCACCGTAAAAAGCAATTTCAGTACGAAATTTATTTGTATCTATTGTTGAAAGATACATTTCTATTATTTGTGCAGCCTTTTGTGGAGTCATTTCTTCCAATTGCCCGGTTATGTGTTTTTGATTACAAAAAGAGCACTGATGAGGACATCCCTTATGTGGCACAAATATAGGTATTATCTTAAATTTAGCCATTCTTCACCTCAATAATTGCATTTGAAGCTGCATTTTGCTCGGCATCTTTTTTGCTTTTACCTTTGCCCTGGGCAACAAGGACATTATCATATAAAACATTTACTGTGAAGGTTTTATTATGTGCAGGGCCTTCCTCTTTAACATGTACGTATTCTACTTTCTTTCCTACGCTTTGTGCAATTTCCTGTAATTCGGTTTTGTAATCGGTGTACAGCAAAACACCTTTACAAGCTTTTTCAATTGCAGACTTAAGATGAGAAACAACAAATTTTTCAGCCTCACCAAAATTAGCGTCTAGATATATTGCAGCCAGTATTGCTTCAAAAACATCCGCTAAAATTGATATACGTTCTCTTCCTCCTGTAAGCTCTTCGCCCTTACTTAAAATCAAATAACTGCCTATATTCATTTTTTTAGAACATTCACCAAGGGATTTTTCGCATACAATGGCTGCACGTAATTTTGACATATCACCTTCGGCAATATTTTCTTTTGAAGAATACAGATGAGTGCTTACCACAAAAGACAATATACTATCGCCTAAAAACTCAAGACGTTCATAGCTTTCAACATTATTTTCATTTGCATACGAACTATGAGTAAGTGCAGTTTTTAACAAATTAATATTATTAAATTTGTATCCTATGCTTTCCATTAATGTATTCATAAAAAAACTCCTTTTGGTTTTCTAAAAAAGAAAAAGCCTATATTCAGGCTTTATCTTTGATATAACGAACTGCATCACCAACAGTTTTAATCTTTTCAACTTCATCATCATCAATTTCAAGGTCAAACTCTTGCTCCAGAGCCATAACAAGTTCAACCAAATCCAAAGAATCAGCACCAATATCTTCCGCAAAAGATGTTTCCATAGTAATATCATCTTCATCCATTGAAAACTGTTCTGCCAAAAGTTTTTTAATCTGTTCAAATTCCATAAAATACCTACCCTTTCCTACGGCATTATATTTTGTTTGTACGCCATATATGTATTACTACTGTATTTATAATATACTATTATGCTACTGTTCGTCAAGTGATTTTTTTAAATTACTTTCTATAGCCTCTATAACCCCATTTTCATAGAAATTCTTTGCTTGTTTTATAGCATTATAAAAGGCTTTTGCATTGGAACTTCCATGTGCTTTTATAACAACTTTTTTGGCACCCAAAATAGGTGCACCGCCGTGTTCAGTATAGTCAAAACTTGATTTCATTTCCTTTATACTGCTGCTCAAAAGCAAGGCACAAATTTTTGTAAGCAAATTTTTAGTAAACATAGCCTTTAGCTTTTTACCAAAAAAGCTTGCGGTACCTTCTGTTGATTTAAGTAATACATTACCTGCAAAACCATCGGCAACCACAACATCTGCAACACTTGAAAGTACATCACGAGCTTCTACATTCCCAACAAAATTCAAATCCATACCTTTCAAAATCTGATGTGATTCTTTATAAAGAGTGCTACCCTTATGTTCCTCAGCACCATTATTTAAAAGCCCTACTGTTGGATTATCCAGTGAATATACCGCCTTCATATAGGCATTTCCCATAACTGCAAACTGTTCTAAAAATTCAGGTGTACAGTCTGCATTTGCACCGCAGTCCAAAACCAAAGTAGGCTTACCGGGGGTTGGAAAAATTGTACCAATAGCAACTCGTCTTACACCCTGAATTCTTTTAACAATTAAAGTAGCCCCGCTTACAACCGCACCTGTACTGCCTGCTGAAACAAAAGCATCTCCGTCACCATTTGCAAGCATATTTAGAGCAACAACAACAGATGACTCTTTTTTTCTTCTTATAGCAAGTGCAGGGTCATCATTATTTGTAATTACCTCATTTGCATTTACTATACTTATTTTATCACTTGAATATTCACCAAGTGCTTCTTTTATTAATTCTTCCTTACCAACAAGAGTAATTAATACATCAAATTCCTCAGTTGCTTTTATACAACCATCAACAATGGCTTTAGGGGCGTTATCCCCACCCATTGCATCCACTATAACACGAGTCATAAACGTATCTCCTTATTTGTTTGTATCTAACAAACTTTTATTTTGAATTAAATATTCACAACCGGAATATACTGTCATAAATACAGATGCAACAACCAAAACAACTGTTATAAAGTTTGACACACCTTCCGGCAAACCAATTTTAATAATTATGTCTGCAAATAAAATATATACAACAGCTACCATCTGTATTGTAGTTTTAATTTTTCCTGACATGCCTGCTGCAATAACCTTACCTTCAGCTGCAGCAACAAGCCTTATGCCTGTAACCATAAATTCTCTTGCAATAATAATAAATGTTGCCCAGGCACCAAGTACAGGTGTTCCAAGCTTACCCAAAGTACACAAAGCTATTAAAGCTGCAGAAACCAATAATTTATCTGCCAAAGGGTCTGCAAATTTACCAAAATTAGTAACTAAATTGTATTTTCTTGCAATTTTACCGTCTGCAAGGTCGGTAAGTGATGCAATTACAAACACAACGCCTGCTACCCAAGTTAAATTATCAAAATTTAATAACAAAACTAAAAAAACAGGTACAAGTACAATTCTGAGTATTGTTAATTTGTTAGGTAAGTTCATATTTATTCCTCCAATTTTCCAATTAAATCGTAATCAAAGAAACCCTCTATTTTTACTTTTACAAAAGTTCCTTCGTTAATACGCTTTTTAGATTCAAAAAAGATTTTTGCATCAATTTCCATTGTATCTGCCTGGCTTCTGCCAAAATGCTGCTTGGTTACTGCATCATAGCCTTCTACAAGAACATCAATAACACTGCCAACTTTTTCCATTGATTTTTCTTCAACAACGTTACTTTGTGCAAACATAAGCATTTCCTGCCTTTTTTGTTTAACATCTTCCGGAATTTGGTCAGGCATATTTGCAGCAGGAGTATCTTCCTCCTGAGAATACGCAAACACTCCCAAGCGGTCAAATTTCATATCGTAAATGAACTTTTCCATTTCAAGGTACTGTTCATCCGTTTCTCCGGGAAAACCTGTTATAAGAGTTGTTCTGATTGTTATACCAGGCACCTTACTACGAAGTTTGTTTACAACAGAAATTATCGTTTCTTTATTGCCTCTTCTTCCCATTCGTTTTAAAATAACATCATTACAATGCTGAATAGGTATATCAATATATTTACAAATTTTATCATTGTTTGCAATTTCATCTATTAAATCATCAGTTATACTTTCAGGATAGCAGTACAAAAGCCTTATCCACTTAAGACCATCTATTTTGCCCAATTCACACAAAAGTTCAACAAGTTTTGGGCTACCGTATAAATCCTTACCGTAATTTGTAAGGTCCTGAGCAAGCAAAACCAATTCGAAGCATCCGTTTTTAACAAGTCTGCAGGCTTCATCCACACAACACTCTATACTTTTACTTTGCAATTTACCGCGTATTGAGGGAATTACACAATAGGTACAATGGTTATCACAACCATCGGAAACCTTTAAATATGCAACATAAGGCGGGGTAGAAACAACTCTTTCGTATTTACAATCGATACTGTATGGCTTATCACAATCTACAAATACACTTTCTGCCTTAACAGCACTTAAAAGACCCTCCACATCACCGACACCTACAACGGCATCAACTTCGGGAAGCTCTTTTATAATTTCATCTTTATATCTTTGTGCAAGACACCCTGTTACAACAAGGCGTTTACAATTACCCTCAGTTTTCCACTGACCTACATCAATTATTGTATCTATGGATTCCTGCTTAGCATCATTAATAAAACAACATGTATTAACAACAATTACATCAGCATCGCTTTCATCCTCAGTAAATTCATAGCCTTCAGAATTCAAAGCTCCTAACATATATTCTGTATCCACAAGGTTTTTAGGGCAACCAAGGGATATAAAAGCCACTTTTTTCAACTAAAAATTCTCCTTTTTGCTTTTGTATTCTGTTAAAGCATCCTTAATTTCATTAAACTTAAAACCTCTTCTTTGTAAAAAACCAAAAAGCTTGTTAACCTGCTTTTCGTCATTAAAATCCAAATTTACTGCCTTTGATTCCACAAGACTTACCAAAACCGAATCTGTATCGGGTGCAAAGGTGTTTAAAACATCCTCTATAACATTTCGGTCAACACCTTTTAACAAAAGGTCTCTCTTTATCCTTATCAAGCCATATTTTTTAATTTTAACTGCATCATTAACAAAACGTCGTGCATAATCAAAATCGTCAATATAACCTGCTTCTTCAAGATAGTCTGCCACCTCAACAGCCAAAGAGGTTTCGTATTCTTTTTTAACAAGCTTATCAACAAGTTCTTTTTTTGTATAGCGCTTTTTATTTATGAGATAAAAAGCGCTATCCTTACAATCAAAAAACTCTTTACTGTAATTATTCATCATCACCGATTTCAGTTTCAATTAAACTGTTATCTCCTGCAACTTTTGCACGAATCTTCATTTCGATTTCATTTGCTATATCAGGATTTTCTTCAAGATAAGTTTTAGCATTATCCCTGCCCTGTCCGATTTTTGTATCATTATAGCTATACCATGAACCACCTTTTGAAATTATATCAAGGCTTGTTCCAATATCCAAAATATCGCCTATTCTGGAAATACCCTTACCGTACATAATATCGAATTCAGCAGTTTTAAATGGCGGTGCAACCTTGTTTTTTACAATTTTTGCACGTGTTCTGTTACCAATCATTTCAGTACCTGATTTTAGAGTTTCAACACGTCTTATATCAATACGTACAGATGCATAAAACTTAAGCGCATTACCGCCTGTTGTAGTTTCAGGGTTACCATATATAACACCAATTTTTTGTCTTAACTGATTAATAAAAATCATTGTACAGTTTGACTTGTTTATAATACCGCCCAATTTACGCAAAGCCTGGGACATTAGTCTTGCCTGAAGGCCCATGTGTGAATCACCCATTTCACCTTCAATTTCC
>JAZSRE010000029.1:0-6612 GCA_045538345.1 Clostridia bacterium | reverse complement strand
AAACCTGTACTTATAAAAAGGGGTCTTGCCAATACAATGGAAGAACTTCTTATGTCAGCAGAATATGTAATGAACGGCGGTAATGAACAGGTAATACTTTGTGAAAGAGGAATTCGTACTTTTGAAGATGCAACACGTAATACTCTTGATATAAGTGCTGTTCCAATGCTTAAGAAAATGACACACCTTCCTGTAGTTGTCGACCCATCACATTCATCGGGTATTGCCTGGATGGTAGAGCCTCTTGCAAAAGCGGCTGTTGCAGCTGGTGCAGACGGGCTTATGATTGAAGTACATAATAACCCTGCAGAGGCATTATGTGATGGTAAGCAGTCAATTACGGTTGAACAATTTGGTAATCTTGTTGAAAAATTAAGAGTAATAGCAGCAGTAGAAGGTAGAACAATATGAAGGTAGAAACTAAAGTAATAGGTATAGTAGGTTATGGTCTTATTGGTGGCTCAGTTGGACTTGCTATTAAAAAATATACAGATAATTATGTTATAGCCATTGACAAAAATCAGCAAACTCTTGATTATATTAAAAACAATAATCTGGCTGATGAAGTTTCTAATGTAAATACAGAAATACTAAATAAATGTGATGTAGTATTTATTGGACTTTATCCCGAAGATATATTAAGTTTTATGGACGAAAACTTAAATAGCTTTAAAAATGGAGCTATTGTTGTTGATTTGTGTGGAATAAAACAGTTTGTGGTTAATAAATACAAAACATATAAAGATGTTAATTTTGATTTTATTGGTGCGCATCCCATGGCGGGTAAGGAAAAGTTTGGAATAAGAGAAGCAGATGCAGATTTATATAAAGGTGCATCATTTATAATTACTCCAACAGATAATGTAGATGATAAAAGTATTGAATATATTAAATATCTTGCAAAAAAGATTGGATTTAAAAAAATAGTTGAGACAACAGATGAAAATCATGATAAAATGATTACATATACATCACAACTTCCACATATAATGTCTGTTGCTTATATTTTACAAGATGCACATAATAAGTGTGAAGGATATTATGCAGGAAGCTTTAAAGATATGACACGTGTTGCTGATATTAACTCGGCTTTGTGGACACAACTTTTTAAGAATAATAAAGATGTTTTAACTTGTCAAATAGAAGAATATATAAATAGTCTTGAAATTATGAAGAAATATATAAATTCTGATGATGACAAATTATGCAAATTACTTGAAAAATCCAAAAAACTTAAGGAGTGGCAGGATGAAAACTATAAATATTAATACTTCATCAAAAAAATATAATATACATATATGTAAAGATGCTTTACTTTACACAGGAGAATTTATAAAAAATTTGAATTTTAAAGGCAAGGCACTTGTTGTTACTGATAATAATGTTGCTCCTTTGTATCTTGATAATGTAAAAAAATCACTTGTTAATTCGGGTATTGAGGCTTTCTGCGTAATACTTGAAAGCGGTGAAGAACACAAAAACATAAATTCAATTATGAAGATTTACGAAGCTGCAAATAATTGTGGCATTAATCGTAAAGATATGTTTATTGCTTTAGGCGGTGGTGTAATAGGAGATATGACCGGTTTTGCGGCTGCGACATATCTTCGAGGGGTAAAATATGTGCAAATTCCAACAACTCTGCTTGCACAGGTAGATTCTTCAATTGGTGGAAAAACCGGAATTGATTTACCTTTTGGCAAAAATCTTGTTGGCGCGTTTTGTCAGCCTGAAGTTGTTATTGTAGATACATCAACAATTAAGACCTTACCTAAACAACAAATTGCAAGTGGTATGGCAGAGGTAATAAAATCTGCTTTTATTAGAAGTGAGGATTTTGTGAATTTACTTGAAAAATCTGTTGATTTTTATGCTGATGCTGAAGAGTTTATTATACACTCAATTAATGTAAAAAAAGAAGTTGTTAAAATTGATGAATTTGAAAAGTATGAACGAATGATGCTTAATTTTGGGCATACTCTTGGACATTCTATTGAAAAGCTATATAACTTTACAGGCATTTCCCACGGTCAGGCAGTTGCTATAGGTATGATATTGATAACAAAAAATGAAGATGTTAAAAACAAGCTTTATAAAATATTAAATAAATATGGATTAAAAACAGAAATTGATATACCAGTTGAAAAACTTATAGATGCAGCAAAAAATGATAAAAAGACCGTTGATGGTGGAATAAATATTGTTGTTGTAGAAAAAATTGGAAATGCTCAAATTAAAAAAATTACTTTTGAGGAGTTTTATAAAATATATGGATAAAATCACATTAAAACCTTCATACGTTAAAGGTAATATTATTGTTCCGTCATCTAAAAGTGTAGCACACCGTGCACTTATAGCCGCGGCTTTTAGTGGTAGAAAAGTTAAAATAAAAAATGTTGATTTTTCTAATGACATAAATGCAACAATTAATTCTTTAAAAGAATTAGGTGTTAATATTTCTGTAAATAATAATTATATTGATGTTGACGGAAGTAATATTTTAAAAGAAAAAGAAGTTTATATAGATGCTAATGAATCCGGTTCTACACTAAGGTTTATGATACCTATTTCTGCTTTGCTTGAAAAGAAGGTAGTTTTTGATGGAAAAGGTCGTTTGCCTGAAAGACCATTAAATGATTATTTTGAAATATTCTCTAAATGCGGAGTAGAATACTCTCATCCAAAGGATAAATTTTTACCTCTTGAAATTAAGGGTGGAATTGATTTTTCTAACGTGGAAGTAAAAGGTAATACCAGTTCACAATTTATTACAGGGTTAATGTTTTGTGGTCTTATCAGTCCAATTAAAATTAACATTACAACAGGTTTGCAATCAAAACCGTATGTTGATATAACTGTTGATGTACTTGAAAAATTTGGTTGTTCTGTTGGCGTGGAAAATAGTACTTATGTAATAGAAAAAAATGACACTTTAATAGATGAGTATTCTGTTGAACGTGATTGGTCTCAGGCGGCATTTTTTATGTGCGCAGCAGCAATTAACGGTGATATAACAATAAAGGATATGAATTTGAATTCTGCACAGGGAGATATGCAGATTGTAAATTTATTAAAAGAATTTGGTGCTGATATAAAAATATTGGACGGGAATATTAATGTAAAAAAATCTAATTTACATGGTATAGATATTAATGTTGCTGATATTCCTGACCTGGTGCCTACTCTTGCTGTTCTTGCATGTTTTGCAAATGGTAAAACTAAAATATACAATGCGTCAAGGCTCAGAATTAAAGAAAGTGACAGATTACAGGCAATGTATGATGAACTTACTAAGCTTGGAGCCGATATTGAAATAGGCGATGATTATTTAATTATTAATGGTGGTAGTAAGCTTTATGGCACAGATGTTGATTCTCATAATGACCATAGGATTGCAATGTCAATGGCTGTTGCTTCAGTTGGATGTGAAGGAGATATTAAAATTAGTGGTTATAAGGCTGTGGAAAAATCATACCCACACTTTTTTGAGGATTGGAGTAGTTTAAATGAGTAGTATTTCATTAAAAAATTTAAGTATCACTATTTTTGGCGAATCACATGGCAATTGTGTTGGTGGAGTAATTACAGGTTTTCCGGCGGGGCATAAAATTGATTTTGATGCTTTGCGTAGTGATATGGATAGAAGAAAACCAGGCAAGGACAAACTATCTACACCACGAAAAGAAGATGATGATTTTGAAATTATAAGCGGAGTTCTTGATGGTATAACAACCGGTGCACCAATTTGTGTTGTTATTAAAAACACCTCGCAACATTCCTCGGATTATTCAAAGCTTAAATTTATACCAAGACCTTCTCATGCCGATTATGCAGCTTATGTAAAATATAACGGATATAACGATATAAGAGGAGGAGGACATTTTTCGGGACGTTTAACTGCCCCGATAGTTTGCCTTGGAAGCTTGTGTAAACAGTACTTGGTTGAAAAAAGTATTTATGTGAATGCTTCGGTTGAAAGCATAGGCGGTATAAAAAACACTGATACAGAATATGTTTCTGAAGAAATAGAAACACTTATTAAAACAGTTGCCATGGAAGGTGATTCTGTTGGAGGGAAAGTTTTGTGTAATGCAAACGGTATCCCGGCAGGAATTGGCGGCCCATTGTTTGAAGGTGTTGAAGGAAAACTTTCACAGTTGCTTTTTGGTATTCCTGCAGTTAAAGCAGTTGAATTTGGCTTGGGGGAAAAATATTCTTCATCTTTAGGTAGTAATGTTAATGACATGTACAGAATGGAAAACCAAAGTGTTGTTTTAACCTCTAATTATAATGGTGGTGTTACAGGCGGAATAACCAATGGAAGCCCGATAGATATTATGGTTACATTCAAACCTACACCATCAATTTTCAAAGAACAAAAAAGCGTTAATCTAAAAACAGGTGAAGATTGTGATTTGCTAATTCATGGAAGACATGATCCATGTATAGTTTTAAGAGCTGTACCTGTTGTTGAGGCTGTAACTGCAATTGGAATTTTAGATATGGTGATATAATATGAGAGATTTAAATGATATTAGGCTTGATATTAATAAAGTAGATGAAGCGTTAAAAAAGCTGTTTTTAAAGAGAATGGAATATGTTGAACAAGTTCGTGAGTACAAAGTTGAAACAAATACTCCTGTAAAAAACAAATCGCGCGAGGCGGATATTTTGAAAAGTAAACTTGAAGGTGTAACTGATTTTATAGAGGAAACCAGTGAATTTTTCAAAAGTATGATAGAAATCAGTTGCAATTATCAGGAGGAAAAAATATCTGATTTAAAATACAATAAAGTTTTTGAAAAAATTGATGAGCAAAGTTTTTTTGATAATATAAAAAAGGTTTGTTATCAGGGGATAGAAGGTTCATATTCATACGAAGTTGCACAAAAGTATTTTTCGGATAAAAATATTGTAAATGCAGAAACTTTTAAAGATGTTTTTGAAAATGTTGTTAACGGTAATTGTGATGTTGGTATTTTACCTTTTGAAAATTTGTGTTATGGAAGTGTTAACGAAGTTTATGACTTAATTAATGAATATGATGTTACAGTTACACATAATATCGATTTTCCAATTAGTCACTGTATAGCGGGAATAGGTAAAAAAGAAGATGTTAAAACGGTTGTTTCTCATCCTCAGGCTTTGTCACAGTGCAGTGATTATATTGAAAAAAATGGTTTTTCAAAAACTGAATCTATAAACACTGCTGTTGCAGCATATAACGTTTCAAGTATTTCTGATAAAAGCCGGGCTGCAATATGCAGTTCTATGGCTGCAAGCAAATATAATCTTACAGTTTTTGAAGATAATATTGCTAATATAAGAAACAACAAAACAAAATTTATTTTTATTACAAAGAGAAATATAAGTGTATGTGGCGCTGATAAGGTAAGTGTTATTTTTACTCTTCCTCATGAATCCGGAACTCTGTCAAGAGTACTTAATGATTTTGCAAAAAGTGATATCAATATGACAAAAATAGAATCACGACCATCAAAAGATGGAGAGTGGAAGTATGTTTTTTATGTTGATTTAGTTTTGCCTGATTTTGATATATGTGAATATTTTTCAAAAATAAGATATATGTTTGAGGATTTTAAGATTTTAGGTATACATAAAACAATGGAGTGATAATTTTGAATTTTGGATTAACAGGTAATCCGTTGGGACATAGTCTTTCAAAGGTTATACATACTGAACTTTTCAAGCTAAAAAAACTTGATTATAAATATGAATTATACCCTGATGATAATATAGAAAGAGTTTTTTCAGATACCCTCTCGAAGCTTGATGGGTTTAATGTTACAATACCATATAAAACTGATATTATTAAAATGTTGGATGAATCTGATGACAAGGTGAGTCTCTATAATTCCTGTAATACTGTAGTATGTAGTGAAGGAAAATATTATGGATACAATACGGATGTTTATGGTTTTTTAAATTCACTTAAACGTTGTAAAGTTAATTTGAAAGGCAAGCGAGTTTTAATATTAGGCTCAGGCGGAGTATCAAGAATGATGGCATTTGAATGTGCTATAAACGGAAGTGATGTGTCTATAGCTTCACGTAATTTTAAAAAATGCTTAGATATTGCAAAAGAAATTAAAGAACGCCTTAACAAAGATATATCAGTAGTTTCTTATGATGATGTTGATAATAATTTTGATATTTTGTTAAACGGAACACCTTGCGGAATGTATCCTAAAGAGCTTGATTTGCCAATTTCCTTTAGTAAAATCAAGGATATACCTTTTATTTTCGATACAATATATAATCCTAAGGAAACTTTGCTTACAATATTAGCAAAGTATTTTGGAAACAGTGCAGAAAACGGTTTGTTTATGCTTGTTGAACAAGGCGCAGTTGCTCAAAAATATTTCTGTGGACTTGAATATTCGTTTGACGAAGTGGAAAGCATTACAAAAAAAATAGATGTAAATCAAATAAATATTCATAAAAATATTGTTCTTATAGGTCCGCCGGGAAGCGGAAAAACAACAATAGGCAGAGAACTTGCAAAAATATTTAATCTAAAACTAATAGATCTTGATGCAGAGATTGAAAAAAATTATGGAAGTATTTCAAAAATATTTGATGAAAAAGGAG
>JAZSRE010000134.1:0-12998 GCA_045538345.1 Clostridia bacterium | reverse complement strand
GGAACTGTTTCACGACAACGCAAAAAAGCGTTTTGGAATAGGTGATGATATTAAAGAAGGTGAGGTTGCAAACCTTACAGTGTTTAACCTTGATGAAGAGTATGTGGTTGACTCTGACGAGTTTGAGTCTATGGGTAAATTTACACCTCTTGAGGGGGCAAAGGTATTTGGTAGATGTAAATTGACAATGTGCAACGGAAACATTGTTTGGGAGGAATAGTAATGAAGCAGAGTATTTTTGAAGTACTTTCAAATAAAAATATAGCTGAGAATGTTTTTGAAATGGTGCTTTTAGGTGATACATCAGACATTACAGCATCAGGGCAGTTTGTAAACATTAAGCTTGATGGTATGTTTTTAAGAAGACCTATTTCTGTATGTGATTATGATGACAAAACGCTTACACTTATATACAAGGTTGTAGGTAAGGGTACAGAAGCTATGTCAAATATGGAAAAGGCTGTAAAACTTGATATATTAACAGGCCTTGGTAACGGATACGACCTTTCACTTTCAGGGGACAAGCCTTTGCTTATAGGCGGAGGTGCAGGCGTACCGCCAATGTATAACCTTGCTAAAAAGCTTATCGCTATGGGCAAGGATGTTACGGTTGTGCTCGGTTTTAATAAGGCAAGTGAAGTTTTTTACAAAAATGAATTTGAAAAAATTGGAGCAACTGTTGTAATTACAACAGTTGACGGTAGTGTAGGGGTAAAGGGCTTTGTAACCGACGCCATAAAAGACATTGAATATACTTATTTCTACGTTTGCGGACCTGAACCAATGCTAAAGGCAGTGTATAACGGCACCACTACATCGGGGCAGTTTAGTTTTGAGGAACGTATGGGTTGTGGGTTTGGTGCTTGTATGGGTTGTTCATGCAAGACAAAATATGGAAATAAGAGAATTTGTAAAGATGGCCCCGTGCTTTTGAAGGAGGAGATTATATGGTAGATACAAAAGTTACTTTAAGCGGTTTGAAACTTGATAACCCTGTAATCCCTGCCAGCGGTACATTTGGGTATGGCTACGAATTTGCGGAACTTTATGACATAAATGTACTTGGTACATTTTCATTTAAGGGTACTACAAAGGATGCTCGCTTCGGTAACCCTACACCGAGAATTGCAGAATGCGAAAGCGGTATGATAAATTCCGTAGGCTTGCAAAACCCCGGTGTTGACAAGGTTGTTTCGGAAGAATTGCCAAAGCTTAAAAAGTGCTTTAACAAAAAAGTTATTGCAAATGTAAGCGGTTTTTCAATAGAAGAATATGCATACACTTGTGAAAAGCTTGATAAAGAAGAACAGGTTGGTATTTTGGAGGTTAATGTAAGTTGCCCTAACGTACATAACGGAGGTATGAGTTTTGGGACTTTGCCCGAAAGTGCTGCGGAGGTTACAAAGGCAGTAAAGGCAGTTACCACTAAGCCTGTCTATATAAAATTAAGCCCAAATGTAACGGACATTGTTTCAATAGCAAAAGCCTGTGAAGAGGCGGGTGCAGACGGAATAAGTCTTATAAACACTCTTTTGGGCATGAGAATTGATTTAAAGAGTAAAAAACCTGTAATTGCCAATAAGATGGGTGGATTTTCAGGCAGTGCTATAAAGCCGGTTGCTATAAGAATGGTATACCAGGTATATGAAGCAGTAAAAATCCCAATTATCGGCATGGGTGGTATTTCAACTGCAGAAGATGTAATAGAAATGATGCTTGCAGGTGCAACAGGGGTGCAGGTAGGTGCTGCAAACCTTGTTAACCCTTATTGTTGTAAGAATATTGTGGAAAGTTTGCCTGCAGTAATGGAAAAGTATAAAATAAATAGTTTAAAAGATATAATCGGAGGTGCACATTAATGGGTAAGGATGTAATTATTGCTTGTGATTTTAACAGCAAGGAACAGGTTTTCACTTTCCTTGATAAATTTACAGGCAGAAAGCCATTTGTTAAAATCGGTATGGAGCTTTTCTATGCGGAAGGCCCTGAAATTGTAAGAGAAATTAAGGCAAGAGGTCACAAAATTTTCCTTGACCTTAAGCTTTGCGACATTCCCAATACAGTTAAAAAGTCTATGAGTGTTTTGTCAAGACTTGATGTGGATATGTGCAATCTGCACGCTTTTGGTACAAAGGCTATGATGGAGGCAGCATTGGAGGGCTTGGTGCGTGAAGATGGCACAAGACCTATCCTTATTGCAGTAACACAGCTTACTTCAACAAGTGAAGAACGTATGAGAGAAGACCAGCTTATTAACGAGCCTCTTGACAAGGTGGTTATGCACTATGCAAAATGTGCGGCAGACTGTGGCCTTGACGGTGTAGTATGCTCACCGCTTGAAGCAGGCAAGGTTAAAGAGACTTGCGGTGAAAAATTCCTTACAGTTACACCGGGTGTGCGTTTTGCAGACGGTGAAGTTGGTGACCAGGTGCGTATTACAACACCTGAAAAGGCTAAGGAAATTGGCTCTGACTACATTGTAGTTGGAAGACCTATTACACAAGCAGATGACCCTGTTGCTGCTTATGAAAGATGTGTTAAGGAATTTATCGGTTAATTTATATAAAAGGAGATTTTTAATATGAAAAAGATTATTGCTAAAGACTTGTTATCAATAGGTGCTGTGTTTTTAAGACCCGAAGAGCCTTTTACATGGGCAAGCGGTATTAAAAGCCCTGTATATTGCGACAACAGACTTACTCTTACTGCACCCATCGTGCGAAACCACGTTGAAAACGGACTTGCCGAAATTGTTAAAAAGGAATATCCTGATGCGGAAGTTTTAATGGGTACTTCAACTGCAGGTATAGCACATGCGGCTATTGTAGGGCACATCTTGGGTATGCCTATGGGTTATGTTCGTTCAGGTGCAAAAGACCATGGCAGAGGCAACCAAATTGAAGGTAAGCTTGAAAAAGGCCAAAAGGTAGTAGTTATTGAAGACCTTATTTCAACAGGCGGTAGTGTAATTGAAGTTGTAAATGTACTTCGTGAAGCAGGGGCGGAAGTTTTAGGTGTTGCATCTATCTTTACATACGGTATGAAAAAGGGCCTTGACAGAATGGCAGAGGCTAATGTTAAAAATGTAAGCCTTTCAAACTTTGACACAGTTGCAGAAGTTGCGGCAGAAATCGGTTATATTAAAGAAAGTGACATTGAAAGACTTATTGCTTTTAGAAACAATCCAAGTGATGAAAGCTGGATTGGGGGAAATAAATAATGAGACACTTAATGGATATTGTAGACCTTAGTGTTGAAGAGGTTCAAGAGCTTGTGGATACTGCAATGGATATTGTTGCTAATCCTGAAAAGTACAGAGAAAAATGTAAGCATAAAAAGTTGGCAACTTTGTTTTTTGAACCATCTACAAGAACAAGGCTAAGCTTTGAAGCAGCTATGCTTGAACTTGGAGGAAGTGTAATTGGTTTTTCTGATGCACAAAACAGTTCTTCCTCAAAAGGTGAAAGTGTAGCAGATACTGCAAAGGTTATAAGCTGTTATGCAGATATTATTGCTATGCGTCATCCTAAAGAGGGGGCACCTAAGGTTGCGGCAATGAATGCATCAATTCCTGTTATAAATGCAGGGGATGGTGGGCATAATCATCCTACACAGACACTTGCAGATTTGCTTACAATTTATCGCGAAAAAGGAAGGTTTAATAACCTTACAGTAGGCCTTTGCGGGGACCTTAAGTTTGGAAGAACAGTACATTCTCTTATAAATGCACTTGCAAGATATACGGGAATTAAGGTTGTGCTTATTTCACCAAAGGAACTTACTTTGCCGGATTATGTTAAAAAAGATGTTCTTGATAAAAATGGTATGGAATATGCTGAAACAACAGACTTAGAGTCAGTTATGCCTGACCTTGATATACTTTATATGACAAGGGTACAAAAGGAAAGATTTTTCAACGAAGAAGAATATCTTCGCCTTAAGGATAGCTTTATTCTTACGCCTGAAAAGCTTGATAATGCAAAGAAGGATTTATGTATAATGCATCCACTTCCAAGGGTTAATGAAATTTCAGTTGCTATAGATAATGACAGCCGTGCTTGTTATTTTAAACAGGTTTTAAACGGAAAACTTATGCGAATGGCACTTATACTAAAGCTTTTGGAGGTGAAATAATTGAATATAGATTCAATAAAAAATGGTATAGTTATAGACCATATAACTGCAGGCAAAGGAATGGAACTTTACAAGCTTTTAAACCTTGATAGTCTTGATTGTTCCGTTGCATTTATTAAAAATGTAAACAGTAAAAAAATGGGCAAAAAGGACATTATAAAAATTGATGCAGATATAAATATCAACATGGACATTTTGGGTTATGTGGACCCTGATGTTACCATAGATATAATAAAAGATGGTAAGCTTGCTGAGAAAAAAAGAATTGCACTTCCCGCAACATTAACTAATGTTCTTTTTTGCAAAAATCCCCGTTGCATTACAACAACAGAGCAAGAAATAGAACATATTTTCAAGCTTACAGATAAAAAAAATAAGGTTTACAGATGTATATACTGCGAATCTAAAGCATAAAAAACAGGATGGAAACATCCTGTTTTTTTATGTTTTTCTAAACTTTAGTGGTGGTATTCCCTTAAGCTTTTTAAATACTGACGAAAAGTAGTTGCTGTCATTAAAACCGCATCTTGTTGAAATTTCAGTTACAGATAAATTAGTAGTAAGCAAAAGTCTCTCTGCAT
Source organism: Clostridia bacterium (assembly GCA_045538345.1). GTDB lineage: Bacteria > Bacillota > Clostridia > Monoglobales > Firm-18 > CAZNKU01. The sequence goes on along the minus strand of JAZSRE010000134.1, from coordinate 8,283 downwards.
TTCGTATTCTTACAATTGTTATATATTCATTTATTCCAAGACCGGTGGTTGATTTAAACTGTCTTGAAAGATGGCTTTTACTTGTTGAAAATTGTTTTGATAAATTGTCAAGAGTAATTTCTGACGAATAATTTTCTGTAATATAATCTATTATTTGTTGTATAAAAGATGGTGATTTAATTTCAAAAGCAGTTTCCTCGCAAGCTCGGGAAAGTTTAATTAAAAGTGTACTGATTTGATTTTTTATAAATTCATTTGAAAATTTATCGGGTTTTTCGTTTTCTGCTTCTATGGAATTTATAAGCCCTTTATATACATCAGCTTTTTTTACAAAATATCTGTTAAAGCAGTTAAATATAGGGTTATCCTCTTGCTTGCCCATAAAATCCAGGGTAAAAGCTATGAGGAGACGTTCTAACCTGCCATCTTCAATGTATGCCGTTTTGTGAATTACATAGGGTGGAATTAAAACCATATCCCCTTCATTAAGGTCAAAGGTAGTATTATCTATAAAGTAACGAGCCTTGCCTTTTGTAAGGTAGTAAATTTCATAATGGTTGTGATAGTGGGAGTTTGGCATAGTTGAATTTTTTGTTCTTGCACGGCGTTCAACAGTGTACGCGGTTATTTCTTCATTGTATGCATAAGCCATATTGTCACCTCAACCTCATTTTATCATATATACCATCAATTTTCAAGCAATATTTTAAAGAAAAATATAAAAAAGAGCATTATTCTTATGGAAAACATAAAAATATTGACATATAATTAAATTAAGATAAGAAAAGATTTTGTTAACGGAGATGTGTGTTATGAGCTTTGAAAAAATAAAAAGACCTGAAAAAGTTATACAGTTTGGAGAAGGCGGTTTTTTAAGAGGGTTTGTTGACTGGATGATTCAAAAGCTTAACGATGCAGGTGAAATTTTGGATGGAACTGATGTTGATGAAAAGTTTTTTGATTTTTGCATAGAAGTTGCAAATGGTATGCTTGCTAAAAATGAAATTAACGGATATAGTGAAATTTCTATTTTTAAAGACGGAGTAACATTATAAGAAAAATGTCAGGACAATTTGTCCTGACATTTTTAATCCTGTATTAAATCCTGAAATGTTATAGGTACAATTTTCTTTAAATCCTCGGGCTTTATTTCAACCTGAGCACCTATTTTGCCCGCACTAAAGATAATTGTTTCGCAATTAAGAGCAGATTCATCAACTACGGTTACGTACTGTTTTTTCATACCAATTGGGGAGCATCCTCCTCGGATATATCCCGTAGCTTTATTTATTTCGTCAACCCTTATCATTTCCACAGTTTTTTTGCCAACTGCCTTTGCACATTTCTTTAAATTCAACTCTTTGTGTACCGGTATAACGAATACAAAAAAATCACGTTCAAATTTTGTTACTAAAGTTTTGAAAACAATATTACAGGGTTTGTTTATTTTTTCGGCTATTGCAACGCCATCTATACGTCCGTCTTTGTTGTCATAAAAATGGGGAGTATATTCAATTTTTGCCTTATCAAGTATTCTCATAACATTTGTTTTTAATTCCATGTCTATACCCTTTCATTTATACATAATATTGTTATAATAATAACATACTTTTTAAGGTATTTCAAGTTGACTTAAGTTGTAAAAAATGTTAAAATAAATATAACTGAATGTTAAGCAGTGGCGTAAAATCACGCACCCAAAACGGGTTATGATACTGACGTAACTGCTTAAGGGGGAGGGGAGCATGTGTTTGGGTATAAAACCTTTAGGGGTGGTATTCATCCCGATGATAAAAAACACGGGTCGAATTATATCAAAATAGAAAATTTAAAACCATCAAAAATTATGGTTTTTCCTGTGCAACAACATGTAGGTAAACCGGCAAAAATTATAGTAAAAGTTGGCGACTATGTTAAAATGGGCCAGCTTATTGCAGAAGCGGACGGATATGTTTCTGCAAATATTCATTCATCTGTAAGCGGAAAGGTGATTGAAATTAAACCGCATATACATCCTAACGGAAATATGGTTGAATCTGTAATTGTGGAAAATGACTTTAAGGATGAAGCGGTAAGAAACTTTGCCGATTTTCGGGAACTTGACGATTTATCTGTACAGGAAATTGTAGAGATTGTTAAAGATGCAGGTATAGTTGGTATGGGAGGTGCTGCGTTCCCTACTCATGTAAAGCTTGTGCCTCCATCACCTATTGATACGGTTATTATAAATGGTGCAGAATGTGAACCATATATTACATCAGACCATCGAGTTATGCTTGAACATCCTAAGTGTATACTTACAGGCATTAGGGCTGTTATGAAATGTGTGGGTGCCAAAAAGGCATTTGTTGGTATAGAAAGCAACAAGAAGGATGCTATTGAAAAGCTTCAGGATTTTTTTGGTACAGAAGAAAACATTAATGTTGTTTCTGTTCTTGCAAAATATCCGCAGGGGTCTGAAAAACAGCTTATTGAAGTAATTTCAGGCAGGCAGGTGCCTTCTGGTAAATTGCCATCTGATGTTGGTGTTGTGGTTTTGAATATTGATACTGTATGGGCAATTGCAGATGCTATAAACAAGGGTAAACCGTTAATTAGCAGAACAGTTACCGTAAGCGGGGGGGCCATAGCACAACCTAAGAACTTTATGCTTCGTCTTGGAACGCCTGCAAAGGATGTTATCGAAGCAGCCGGAGGTTTTTGTGAAGAACCTGCAAAGATTCTTTTGGGCGGCCCTATGATGGGTAATGCAATATTTGATACAGATGTTCCTGTTATAAAAGGGACGGGGGCTATAATTGCACTTACTGAAGATGAAATTAAATCTACCGAAGCTACAGCGTGCATACGTTGCGGTAAGTGTGTAGATACTTGCCCTATGCATCTTCAACCATTGATGCTTCGCGCATATTCAATTAAAAATGACTATGCAATGCTTAAAAAATATAACATACTTGACTGTATGGAGTGTGGGGCGTGTGCATATATTTGCCCGGGCAGACAAACCCCTGTACAGTACATAAGAAATGCAAAACCTAAAGTTTTGGACTTGGTTAAAAAGGGGGAATTGTGATGAATATGTTAAAAGTTTCTGCTCCTCCCCATATTTCTTGCAAGGATGATGTTACATCAATAATGTTTGATGTAATACTTGCCTTAATGCCTGCTATGATTGCGGGAGCATATTTCTTTGGTTATCGTGCAATAGTTGTTACTATTGTATCTGTTTTAAGTGCGGTAGCTTTTGAATATTTATGGAATTGGGCTTTCAAAAAGAGAAATACAACAGGGGATTTAAGTGCAGTTGTTTCAGGTATTTTGCTTGCGTTTAATATGCCTGTTACAGTTCCTTTATGGCTTCCTGTTGTGGGTAGCTTCTTTATGATAGTTATTGTTAAAATGTGTTTTGGTGGCTTGGGTAACAACTTTATGAACCCTGCACTTGGAGGAAGGGCTTTTCTTATGGCTTCATGGCCTGCATTTATGACACGTTTTGTTGCGCCTGCTACAAGGCTTCAACTTTTTAGTACTGCAGATGCAGTTACAAGTGCGACGCCGCTTAATTCTGAATTTACAGGTGTTGTAAGCAACTGGGATTTATTTATAGGTAATGTGGGAGGATGTATTGGTGAAACTTCAGTCCTTGCTTTGCTTGTAGGCTTTGCTTACCTTATGGTACGCAAAATTATTACCTGGAGAATACCTGTGTGTTATGTTGGCACTGTTGCGGTTATAAGCTTTGTTTTTGGGCAGAACGTTCCTTTTCAGCTTTTTGCAGGGGGTCTGATGCTTGGTGCAATTTTTATGGCTACTGACTATACAACATCTCCGGTTACTCCACTTGGACAAATCATTTATGCAATAGGTTGCGGTGTGCTTACTTGCGTTATTCGTTTTGCAGGGGGATATGCAGAAGGTGTAAGTTATTCCATTTTGCTTATGAATATTGCCTCACCGCTTATTGAAAAATTAACACCTCCGAAAACATACGGACATGGGAAAAGGGGTGTAGATAATGCGTGATTATATAAAATATGCAGGTATTTTGTTTGCAATCACCTTTGTTACAGCTTTTCTTTTGGGAGTTGTTAACAATGTTACGTCTCCGGTTATAGCAGAATATAACGTTAAAAAAGAAACTGCTGCTATTGAGGCAGTTGTTGCAGGTAAAATAGATGTTTCAACCCTAAAGGTTACAAAGGGTGATGAAAAGAGTTCGGTTATTGAAATTAAGGAATATGTAAATGACATTGGTGAAACTGTTTATGCAGTAAAGGCTGTTCCTTCAGGATATGCCGGCGATATTGAAATGATGGTTGGTATTGATTCTGACTTGATGGTTACCGGTGTTGAAATTGTAAATATGAGTGAAACTGCAGGCCTTGGCGCAAATGCAAAGGGTAATGTAGAGTGGCTTTCTCAGTTTATGGGAGAAGGTAAAGAAAAACTTGATGCACTTACAGGGGCAACGATTACGTCAAAGGCAATAGAAAAGGGCGTAAGAGAAGCACGTGAACAGGTAATGAAGCTGTTGGGAGGTGCAGAAATTGAATAAGTTATTTAAAGTTTTCAAAGATGGTATGGTTGATAACAACCCTACATTCATTCAGTTTTTGGGAATGTGCCCTACTTTGGCGGTAACAACATCTGCAATAAATGGTCTTGGAATGGGGCTTTCGGCAACAGCGGTACTTATTTTTTCAAATCTTGTTATTTCGTTACTTAGAAAAATAATTCCTCAGAAAATACGTATCGCGTCATATATAGTTATTATAGCGGGATTTGTAACAATAATTGACCTTTTGCTTCAGGCATATCTTAATGACCTGTCTCAGGCGTTGGGGGCTTTTATTCCACTTATTGTTGTTAACTGTATAATTCTTGCCAGGGCAGAATCGTTTGCTTCTAAAAATGGACCTGTTTTAAGTATGGTAGACGGGCTTGGTATAGGTCTTGGTTTTACAGTTGCGCTTGTAATTATTGCTTCTGTAAGAGAAATACTTGGTAATGGTTCTGTTTTTGGAATTAACCTTTTGGGTAGCGGGTTTCAGCCTGTTACTATGGCTATACTTGCACCGGGGGCGTTTATTGTATTTGGACTACTGCTTGGCGGAATCAATCTTTTCAAAATGAGAAAAGGAGGTTCTGACAATGCTTAAAGAAATTTTTTCTATTGCAATAATTGCAATGCTTACACAAAACTTTGTGTTGGTTAAATTTTACGGAATATGCCCTTTTTTAGGTGTTTCCAAAAAGACTGACACTGCATTTGGAATGGGTATGGCGGTTACTTTTGTTATGACAATAGCGTCTATGCTTGCATACCTTGCAAATCATTTTATACTTGAAGCATTTAACATTGAATATTTAAGAACAGTTGTATTTATACTTATAATTGCATCAATTGTTCAAATTGTAGAAATGTTTTTGCAAAAGGCGTTGCCTTCACTTTATTCTGCACTTGGAATATACCTTCCGCTTATTACAACAAACTGTGCGGTTTTGGGTGTTGCCCTTTTGAATGTTCAAAATGAATATAACTTTATAAATTCTACAATTTATGGTTTCTTTGGCGGTCTTGGCTTTACACTTGCCATAGTTTTATTTGCTGGTGTGCGGGAACGTCTTGAACTATCTGATATTCCTGAGTTTTTAAAAGGCTTCCCTATTTCGCTTATTACAGCAGGGCTTATAGCTATGGCTTTTCTCGGATTTTCGGGAATGAGAATATAAGGGGGGTTGGGTATGAGTATATTATATTCTGTAGTTGCACTTGCAGGTCTTGGGTTGTTGTTTGGCATACTTATAACCTTTGCCTCTAAAAAGTTTGAGGTTGAAAAAGACGACCGCGTTGAAAAAATTCTTGAAGCTTTACCTAACGGTAACTGTGGAGGGTGCGGATATGCAGGTTGTTCTGCTTATGCGCAGGCAGTTGTTGAAGGCAAGGCATCCCCCGATTTATGCAGCGTAGGCGGTGCTGAAGCAGTCAAAAAAATTGGTGAAATTTTGGGAGTTAAAGTAAAGGAAAAAGAACCTGTTTTGGCGTATGTTCACTGTTGCGGAAATGCCGAAAATACTAATTTAAAATATTCTTATGACGGTGTAAAAAATTGTATAAATGCATCTCGTGTTGCAGGAGGTTTTAAAACCTGCTCGTATGCATGTCTTGGCTATGGAAACTGTGTTGATGTATGTTTGTTTGATGCAATACATATTGTTGATGGAATAGCAGAGGTTGATGCAAGTAAATGTACAGGTTGCGGTGCTTGTGTAAAGGCATGCCCTAAGGGGCTAATAAACCTGTTGCCGAAATCAGCAGTTTATGCAGTTAAATGCTCTTCAAAGGACAAGGGCGTTGATACTAAGAATAATTGTAAATTTGGTTGTATCGGTTGTAAAATATGTGAAAAGAACTGCCCTGCAGATGCTATTCATGTTGAAGATAACCATGCAGTTATAGATTACCTAAAGTGTACATCATGTGGTAATTGTGCTGAAAAATGTCCTAAAAAGATTATTGTCAAAAGATAAGTTTTATTTAGATGGATTTACAAGGGAGGAATTAAATTGAAGCTTACTGAATCCAAAAAAAGATTAATAATTGTTTTAGCAACAATTATAGGGCTTCTTGCTTTGTTTTTGTTTATTGTGTTTGTTCCTATTGATAAAGGGAATATAAGCCAGGACATTATGTCTGACGAAGTTTTGGAAAATGAACTTGAAGAGGAACAGTCGGAAATTTCTCACATTGGAGATATTGACTCTGATATAAGAGCATTGGAAGGGAAAACACATATTTTGGATGATGAGGAACAAGCAGAAGATTCGGACGAAGAACTAAACAGTAATGATATTGAAATTCCTGTTCCTGATGAAGATGTTGACTATAAGGACAGTTCAGAGTATATAGATTCTGAATATACAAATTATACTGATGATGTTGTTGATGTTGATGATTCAAATAATACCTCCGTTTATGAGGAAAATAATTCTTCTCAAAATTCGGACTTTTCGGATAATGGCCTATGATTAAAAAAATATTGATATTTTTGCTTTTGACAATATGCTCTACAACGGCATTTGCAGATGGTCCTCAAGGTGCAGTTGAAAATTATTATAACAATAAAACTGAATATGTTGACCTTGCAGGGTTTGAATGGGCATCACCTTCCATATACCATCTTTCGGAATATGGGTTAATTGATGACGATAATGGAAGAGTATACCCTCAAAAATATGTAACCCGGGCAGAGTTTACAAAACTTCTTGTGGGTGCATTTGGGCTTTACGACTTTGATGCACAGTGTAGTTTTGGTGACCTTGACAAAACATCGGAATATTACCCGTATATTGCATCTGCATATAAGCTTGGTATTGTAAAAGGTGTGCGGACGGACTGGTTTGGCATGGATGAAAATCTTTTACGTCAGGATATGGTTACTATGATATATCGTACAGCTTTACTTTGTAAAATAGATATGTCTAAAAAGGCTGATGTAGATTTTGCCGATGCCTCATATATTGACGGATATGCCAGAGAGGCTGTTTCGGCCTTGGCGGGAGCAGGCGCAGTATCGGGCAACTTAAGTTATCAGTTTTTACCAAAAAAAGAGGCGAATTTTGCTGAAGCTTGTAAAATTCTTTACTATGTAATATTAAAAAACACTTGATAATTCCTTAACAATGTAGTAAAATATACTTTAGTGTAAACAATGAAAATTTAAATATGAGGTGATTTTTGTGAACAAAAAGACAATCGAAGATATTGCTGTAAAAGGCAAAAGAGTATTGGTAAGATGCGACTTTAATGTTCCGTTGGATGGGGATAAAATTACTGACGAAACACGTATAAACGGTGCATTGCCTACAATTAAGTATCTTGTTGACAATGGTGCAAAGGTTATCCTTTGCTCACATATGGGTAAGCCAAAGGGTGAACCAAAGCCTGAATTTTCTTTGGCACCTGTTGCTGCAAGTCTTTCAGCTAAGCTTGGTAAGGATGTAATTTTTGCTGCAGATGATAATGTAGTTGGCGAAAATGCAAAAAAAGCTGTTGCTGAAATGAACGACGGTGACGTAGTTCTTCTTCAGAACACACGTTACAGAGCAGAAGAAACAAAGAATGTAGAAAACTTCAGCAAAGAGCTTGCTTCACTTGCAGAGATATTTGTTAACGATGCTTTCGGTACAGCTCACAGAGCACACTGTTCAACTGTTGGTGTTACAGATTATCTTGATACTGCGGTTGCAGGTTACCTTATTGAAAAGGAAATTGCATTTTTG
>JAZSRE010000058.1:0-1927 GCA_045538345.1 Clostridia bacterium | reverse complement strand
CCAAGATAAACTGCCACAAGGTATATATATTGGTATGGAATCTGGAATACTATTAAATATAATACGTCCTACAGAAGTATTAGAGCCAAGAAATGTTACAGAAGTTAAGCCACGACAACCAGAAAACGCATAATTCCCTATGCTTGTTACGGAATTGGGGATTGTTATGGAAGTTAAGCCAGAACAATAATAAAACGCAGAATCCCCTATGCGTGTTACGGAATTGCCTATTGTTACGGAAGTTAAGCTATCACAACGATAAAACGCAGCCCTCCCTATGCTTGTTACGGAATTTGGAATATTTGCATTGATAATTGCTTTATGGGCTCCACACAAGGTATCTTTGGCGGAACTTGTATAGATAAGACTATCTTCTTCATATCCATTTAAACATAAGGCTCCCCAATTTTTCCCATCATTATAGGCTGGTCCATAATATATCAAATTGGGTAAAAGATAAAACGCATAATTCCCTATGCTTGTTACAGAATTGCCTATTGTTACGGAAGTTAAGCCGCTACAATTAGAAAACGCAAAAGTCCCTATGCTTGTAACGGAATTAGGGATTGTTATGGAAGTTAAGCTATCACAAAGAAAACACGCCCTATCCCCTATGCTTGTTACAGAATTGCCTATTGTTACGGAAGTTAAGCCACTACAACCATAAAACGCATAATTCCCTATGCTTGTTACGGAATCAGGTATTGTTACGGAAGTTAAGACGCTACAATTATAAAACGCAGAATTCCCTATGCTTGTTACGGAATTACCTATTGTTACGGAGGTTAAGCCGGTACAATCAAAAAACGCAGAGCCCCCTATGCTTGTTACGGAATTGCCTATTGTTACGGAAGTTAAGCCGGTACAACCAGAAAACGCAGAATTCCCTATGCTTGTTACGGAATCAGGGATTGTTACGGAAGTTAAGCCGCGACAACCATCAAACGCATAATTCCCTATACTTGTTACGGAATTAGGGATTGTTACGGAAGTTAAGCCGGTACAACCAGAAAACGCTGAATTCCATATACTTGTTACGGAATTAGGAATATTTGCATTAGTAATTGCCTTATGGGCTCCACACAAGGTATCTTTGGCGAAACTTGTATAGATAAGACTATCTTCTTCATAACCATTTAAACATAAAGCTCCCCAATTTTTCCCATCATTATAGGCTGGTCCATAATATATCAAATTGGGTAAACCAGAAAACGCAGAATTCCCTATGCTTGTTACGGAATCAGGTATTGTTACAGAAGTTAAGCCGCGACAACCATCAAACGCAGAATTCCCTATGCTTGTTACGGAATTTGGGATTGTTACAGAAGTTAAGCCACTACAATCCCTAAACGCAGAAATCCCTATGCTTGTTACAGAATTGCCTATTGTTACGGAAGTTAAGCCGCTACAACCATAAAACGCATAATTCCCTATGCTTGTTACAGAATTGCCTATTGTTACGGAAGTTAAGCCAGTACAACCCTCAAACGCATAATTCCCTATACTTGTTACGGAATTGGGGATTGTTACGGAAGTTAAGCCAGTACAACCATAAAACGCTGAATTCCATATACTTGTTACGGAATTAGGTATTGTTACGGAAGTTAAGCCACTACAAGCCCTAAACGCATTATTCCCTATGCTTGTTACGGAATTAGGGATTGTTACGGAGGTTAAGCCAGTACAATAATAAAACGCAGAATTCCCTATGCTTGTTACGAAATACGTGGTATTATTATACAATACCGTATCAGGGATTGTTATATTTCCTGAATAAGAATTGAAATTGTTATCTTTATACGTAACTTCTACCGTAGTATCACTTGTAATATTGTAATACAAACCACCACTTTCAAAATCATACGCCCAAGCGTTATGCATAAACAAAAACAGCAATACCGCCAAACCAAATTTTTTAATAATTTTT
>JAZSRE010000094.1:0-1739 GCA_045538345.1 Clostridia bacterium | reverse complement strand
GCTCCTTGTGTTGTATCTGTTGAAAGCGTTAATTGATAAGCATTTGTATCAAATTCTGCTGTGATATTTGTATCACTTAACACTTGAATACTTCTTGGATTTGTTGTATCTCCATCACTCCATTGGGTGAAATGATAACCAGCATTAGCTGTTGCTAATATTGTCCATGAATCGGTACATGTTGGTGTGGTTATACTTGCTACATTCCCCATTATAGTATCTTGTGAAGATACTATATATTTATATGAAAATTGTTCTATCATATTTGAAAAACCAGAAAGTCCCGCTTGACTACTATACCAAGATAAACTACCACATGGTATATATATTTGTATGGAATCTGGAACTCCTCCAAATACATCTGATACAGAAGTATTAGACCCAAGAAATGTTACGGAAGTTAAGCTGAGACAATCATAAAACGCCTGCTCTATGCTTATTACGGAATTGCCTATTGTTACGGAAATTAAGCTTTTACAATAATAAAACACATCATTCCCTATACTTATAACGGAATTGCCTATTGTTACGGAAGTTAAGCCAGTACAATAATAAAACGCATAATCCCCTATGCTTGTTACGGAATCGGGAATTATTACGGAAGTTAAGCCAGTACAATAATAAAACGCATAATTCCATATACTTGTTACGGAATTTGGGATATTTGCATTGATAATTGCCTTATGGGCTCCACACAAGGTATCTTTAGCGAAACTTGTATAGATAAGACTATCTTCTTCATAACCATTTAAACATAAAGCTCCCCAATTTTTCCCATCATTATAGGCTGGTCCATAATATATCAAATTGGGTAAAAGGAGAAACGCATAATCCCCTATGCTTGTTACGGTATTAGGGATTGTTACGGAAGTTAAGCCATAACATTCAACAAACGCACTCCACCCTATGCTTGTTACGGAATTAGGGATTGTTACGGAAGTTAAGCCAGTACAACCCCTAAACGCAGCCCCCCTATGCTTGTTACGGAATTGGGGATTGTTACGGAAGTTAAGCCAGTACAATAATAAAACGCCCCATCCCCTATGCTTGTTATGGAATTGGGGATTGTTACGGAAGTTAAGCCGCTACAACCAAAAAACGCCCAATACCCTATGCTTGTTACGGAATTGCCTATTGTTACGGATGTTAAGCCAATACAATAATAAAACGCATAATCCCCTATACTTGTTACGGAATTTGGAATATTTGCATTAGTAATTGCCTTATGTGCTCCACACAAGGTATCTTTAGCGGAACTTGTATAGATAAGACTATCTTCTTCATATCCATTTAAACATAAGGCTCCCCAATTATACCCATAATAATTATAGGCTGGACCATAATATATCAAATTGGGTAAAAGAGAAAACGCCAACTCCCCTATGCTTGTTACGGAATCAGGGATTGTGATTGAAGTTAAGCCGCTACACCCAGCAAACGCAGTCCCCCCTATGCTTGTTACGGAATTTGGTATTGTCACAGAAGTTAAGCCAATACAACCATAAAACGCATCATCCCCTATACTTGTTACGGAATAATTCTTATTGTTATACCATACCGTAGCAGGGATTGTTATATTTCCTAAATAAGAATTGTATTTGTTATCTTTATACGTAACTTCTACCGTAGTATCACTTGTAATATTGTAATACAAACCACCACTTTCAAAATCATACGCCCAAGCGTTATGCATAAACAAAAACAGCAATACCGCCAAACCAAATTTTTTAATAATTTTT
>JAZSRE010000106.1:0-5134 GCA_045538345.1 Clostridia bacterium | reverse complement strand
GGTGCAGGTATCGGTACACTTTGTTATATTTTACTTACTAAAAAGAAAAGTCCTGTATTTTTAGGTTCTTCCTTTGCATTTATCGGTTCTATGATTGCCGCTTTTGCAGGTGCAACCTCAATGGCAGCAGGATTTGCCGGTCTTATTATAGGTGCTTTCTTCGCAGGTCTTGTTTATGTTATAATTGCTATTATCGTTAAATTTGCAGGTGTTAAATGGCTTGATAAGGTAATGCCTGTTGCAGTTATCGGACCTACTGTTACAATTATCGGTATGTCTCTTGCAGGCAACGCTGTAAGTGATCTTTCAAAGGGCAGTGTTCCGGGGGTTAATACTTCTCCTCTTGCTGCTATATTCTGCGGACTTGTTACACTTATCGTAGTTGTACTTTGTGCTACATACGGTAAAAAAACCGCTAAACTTATTCCATTTATCATTGGTATTCTTTCCGGCTATGCAGTTGCAGGTATCCTTACAATTATCGGTTACGCTGCAAACTTTGATGCAATCAAAATATTGAATGTTCAGCCTTTCGTTGACCTTGTTGCAAATGGCGTTAACTTAAATACATTCCTTACAGTTCCAAGATTTACTTTTGTTGAAGCTTTCAAAGGTATTGCCGACATTAACGGTGCATACTTTGGTACAGTTGCTGTTGCATACGTTCCTGTTGCATTTGTTGTATTTGCAGAACATATTGCAGACCACAAAAACATTTCCTCAATTATTGAAGAAAACCTTCTTGAAGAACCAGGCTTACACAGAACTTTGCTTGGTGATGGTATCGGTTCAATGCTAGGTGCATTGTTCGGTGGTTGCCCTAACACAACTTATGGCGAATCAGTAGGCTGTGTTGCTATTACACGTAATGCTTCTGTTGTTACAATTATTACAGCAGCTATACTTGCAATTTTAATTGCTTTTGTTTCACCATTTATTGCATTTGTAAACTCCATTCCATCTTGTATAATGGGTGGCGTATGTATGGCTCTTTACGGCTTTATCGCTGTATCAGGTCTTAAAATGATTCAAAAAGTTAACCTAAACCTAAATAAGAATTTATTTGTTGTTTCAACAATACTTATCTCAGGTATCGGCGGACTTACCCTTAACTTCGGTAAAGTTACAATCACATCTATCGCTTGTGCCCTTATTTTGGGTATAATAGTAAATGTTATTGTATCTAAGGCACCAGATCAGGAATAGGAGAAAAAAATGAAAAACGTTACAGTATTTGACCATCCGCTTATACAGCACAAAACAACCATTCTTCGTCAGACAACAACTTCAAACAAAGAATTTCGTGAATCTGTTGAAGAAATAACTATGCTGATGTGTTATGAAGCTTTAAGAGATCTTCCTCTTGAAGATGTAGAAATTGAAACACCCATCCAGAAAACTGTACAAAAAATGATAAAAGGCAAGGATATTGCCATAGTTCCTATTTTGCGTGCAGGTCTTGGTATGGTAAATGGTATGCTTAACCTTGTTCCAACTGCAAAAGTTGGCCATATCGGTATGTACAGAGATGAGGAAACAATGCAGCCTCAGGAATATTATTGTAAGCTACCAACTGATATTGATAAGAGACTTGTAGTTGTTGTAGACCCTATGCTTGCAACAGGTGGTTCAGCAATAGATGCTATTTCACAGATAAAATCATACGGTGCAACAAACATTAAGTTCCTTTGCCTTATTGCAGCACCTGAAGGTATAGATTCACTTACAAAGGCTCATCCTGATGTACAGATATACTGTGCAAATGTTGATGAATGTCTTAACGAAAGATGCTATATCGTTCCGGGTCTTGGCGATGCAGGCGACAGAATTTTTGGCACAAAATAATATTTGTCTTTTAAAACTGTGGCAATTTGATTTGCCACAGTTTTTTTATTATAATTGACTAAAAAGTTTGATTTTGTTATAATATAACAAAGAGGTGATTTAATGAAGATATATACATCTGTTGACCAATTAATTGGACATACTCCTCTGTTGGAGCTTACAAATATAGAAAAAGAACTTGAACTAAAATCAAAAATATATGCCAAACTTGAATACTTTAACCCCGCAGGTTCTGTAAAAGACAGAGTTGCAAAGGCTATGATAGACGATGCAGAATCAAAGGGTATACTAAAAGAAAACTCTGTAATAATAGAGCCAACAAGCGGAAACACAGGTATAGGTCTTGCCGCAGTTGGTGCATCAAGAGGTTACAGAGTAATTATTGTAATGCCTGATACAATGTCACAGGAACGTCGGCTTCTTATGACTGCATACGGTGCAGAATTAGTGCTTACAGATGGAAAAATGGGCATGGCAGGAGCTATCCAAAAAGCCGAAGAACTTTCAAAGGAAATTCCCGAAAGCTTTGTTACGGGTCAATTTGTAAACCCTGCAAATTCAAAGGCACACTTTGATACAACAGGTCCGGAAATTTGGGAAGATACTGAAGGAAATATTGACATATTAGTTGCAGGTATAGGTACAGGCGGTACCATTACAGGTACAGGAGAATATTTAAAATCAAAAAATTCAAACATTAAAGTTATAGGTATAGAACCAAAAGATTCTGCAGTGTTATCAGGAAAAAAACCAGGCCCTCATGGTCTGCAGGGAATTGGGGCAGGCTTTATCCCCGAAGTTTTAAATACTGAAGTCTACGACAAAATAATTACTGTTTCCACTAACCAAGCATATAACGCCTCAAGGCTTTTAGGAAAAACAGAAGGTATCCTTGTTGGCATCTCATCAGGTGCGGCACTTCATGGTGCAATTAAAGAAGCATTAAAAGATGAAAACGAAGGAAAAAACATTGTTGTAATACTCCCAGATACAGGTGACAGATATTTATCAACAGAACTCTTTAAATAACAATAAAAGTGGTTGTAAAATTACAACCACTTTTATTTTATAGTCCAAGTTCTTCTATTAAACTTTCTTTAGGTGCAAAGCCTATTGATTTTTTAACAATTTCTCCGTTTTCAAAAAGTAAAATTGTTGGTATACTTGAAATGCCATATTGTACAGCCAACTGCATTTCTTCATCAATATTACACTTTGCAACTTTTATTTTACCATCATACTCTTCTGCTATTTCTTCAATTACAGGCGAAAGCATCTTGCAAGGTCCACACCACTGCGCCCAAAAATCTACCAAAACAGGCTTGTCCGACCTTAAAACCTCATTTTCAAAATTTTGTGAAGTAAGTTTAATTTCCGCCATAATAATACCTCCCTTATTTTGCTTTATAGTATAGCATACAATGACAATATCCTTCAAAATTTTCGTCTTTTATCTGGTCACGGAACTCCTTGCACATACACTTGTTTTCTTCGGTACGTTCAAGTCTGCATGGACAATAACCGCCGGTTCTTTCAAGACCTTCCTTAACTGTTTTTACAACTTCTTCGTTTTGATTTAAGGTAACCTTCATAATCATCCTCCGTTCCGTAAAATACTCCTTTTTAAATTATATTAAAATTTCATAAAATTGTCAATGGTGTAAAAATAATGTAAATTGACTTAAAATCACCCAAATATTATAATAAAATCAGGAGGTGACGAAAATGAAAAAAATCATTTCTTTTATTTTAGCATTTATTCTTATATTATCCCTTGCACCAAATGTTTTTGCAGTCGGTGAGATAACGGGCGTAATAAGAAACACAGACATAAAGGCATATGTAATTGGAAAACCAATTAAATCTTACAATGTGGATAACTGGACTTGTATAGTTGCAGAGGATTTAGAAAACTATGATTTTGAGGTATTTTGGCTTCCTAATGAGAGAGAACTCCATATAAATGCTCTTTGGCATTATGACTCCCCCCAGTTCGGTATGAGTACTCTATATGATTTTGAAGAAAACACAAAGCCCGTAGGCTCCATTGCAGGTTATGTGTATAATACAGATATAAAAACCTATGTTAACGGCAAACAGGTTACTGCATTTAATATAGGAGGTCAGACACTTATATACATTGACGACCTTATGTGCTTCGGTGATGTAATATGGGACGAGGCAAAGCGTGAAATTTCATTTAACCGTTCGTATCCGTACACCATTAAGCTTTCCGACGGAAAACTTAACACCGCAAGGCACGATAAAGAGCCGATTGCGGAACCAATTTCAGGTATAAGCGTTGAATATAAAAATATAAACGGCGAAAAGAAAATAACAGGTGAAAACCTTGGACACATTTCAACTCCGGAGCTTACATACGCAAAGGAAAAAGGCGGTATGACCTTTGGTATTTCTATGACTGCACACCATCTTCTGGCTGATGAAGATTTTTATAATTTATGCGAGGAAATAAGCACAGTAAGATATGACGGAGAAATATTGCAAACTAATGCTGATTTGGCAAATACCTACGCAAAAGTATATATAAATGATGTTCCCGTTAAAATAACAGCCGTGTCACAGGGAAAGGGAAATAACCACAAGGACTACTATTTTCACCTTGACTGCGTAATTCCCGAAGAAGACATCAAATCCTTCAAATTCACATTAGGAAAATAAAATATCAAAAAAATGTTGACAAACTGCATTTTATAAGATATAATATTCAATGCAGTTTGAAATAGGGGTATAGTTCAGCTGGTAGAGCGACAGTCTCCAAAACTGTAAGTCGTGGGTTCAAATCCTACTGCCCCTGCCAAACAAAAACAGTCATCCGTTAGGGTGGCTGTTTTTTTTTGCAAAGTAGGATTTGAAGCCTAAGAGGGTTTTTGCGTTAAAAAAACAGTCTAAATGACTGTTTTTAGCGAGAACGCCGAAGCTGTGCTTTGGCGGCCTCGGAACGAGGCGGGATAATCAAAATTACCACGCGCAGATGATGATGCAGAACGATCGCGTGGCGGCGAGCGTAGTGCTCGAAACGCGAACCGTAGGGAAGGTGCAGGGATTACAGATTACGGGGCAGGTCAAGCGCGCCATCGAGGGCGACAAGATGCGATATATCAAGGCTTTTCCTTATGCTGCGGTGGCCGATCTGGAGCTGTGGCGGCTGGAGGCCGATTTTATGAAATTAACGGATAATACTCTCGGATTCGGGAAGAAACTAATATGGCAGAGATCGGAGTAATAATCGTCGCGGGGGGAGCGGGCCGTCGTATGGGCGGAGCGT
>JAZSRE010000077.1:0-12596 GCA_045538345.1 Clostridia bacterium | reverse complement strand
AATGATGTAAGAATTATTCTGACATCAGGAGATAAAAACTGTGCTTATCCTTTGGATTCAAAGGTAGAGGTTTGTGTGATAGGAAAAGGAGTAGGAGTTTTAAAGTGCTGGACAAAATATAGAAGGTTGTGTAAAGAATTTAATGCCGATGTGGTTATAGCATTTATGAATGAAATCGGAATTATGGCGTGTACCTCTCTTTATTTTACTAAAATACCCGTCATAGCTTCCGAAAGAAATGATCCATCTGAAAAAAGCAGGAAATCAAGCTTGATGTTTAGGATTTTGGGATGGTTTTCCAAATATTTTATGGCAGGGTACGTTTTTCAGTCAAAAGGAGCTAAAGAATATTACCCTAAAGTAGCTCAAAAGAAATCAACCATTATTTTAAATCCGTTTGATACGGAAAATATACCGGCTTACGATTTTGAAAACCGTACCAAAGAAATTGTAACTATGGGACGTTTGCATCCGCAAAAAAATCATAACCTTTTGATAGATGCGTTTTCATTGATAGCAGATGAATTCAGTGGCTATGTGCTTAAAATATACGGTGAAGGTGACCTTAAAGAAAGCTTGCAGAAAAAAGTAGATAGTCTTGGACTTTCAAAACAAGTAATATTAATGGGTGTACAAAAAGATGTACTAAATAAGATAAATACAGCATCTTTATTTGTCCTATCTTCTGATTATGAAGGTTTGCCAAATGCTTTAATTGAAGCTATGTGTGTAGGTATTCCTTCTGTTTCAACAGACTGTTCACCCGGTGGAGCGAGAGAACTTATAACCTCTGGTGAAAACGGACTTATAGTACCTTGTAATGATGCCAAAGCACTTGCAGAGGCTATGAAAAAAGTGCTTCTTGACGATGAGTTAGCCTTAAAATTCAGCGAAAACGGCAGAAAAATTTCGACACGTATGAATAGTTGTAGGATAGCAGAAGAATGGATTGAGTTTATCCGAAAGTGCAAATAAAGATTAATTTTATGAAGAAGATAGTTTGTCAAAATTAGTGATTTAAATTGATATATAGAAATGTATTGTGAAAGGAGGAAGGTAAGTGAATTATAGTATACAAAAAAAAGAAAGTAATTGCATATCAAATTCGAAAAATGGTATTAATACGCTTCTTGCTTTTGCAACACTTTTAATTTTGGTCTTTTCCCAGAATAAAGATTGGGGTACCGTCGGTTTCTGGTGGTGGGGTTCAGTAGGACTTTTTATGTGCGCTTTTTTCATTTCGAGTAATTTGAAAGTTTATTTGGACGTTGGATATACAGCATGGAGTGTAGCATTTTTGGCCATATGTTTTTTGTCAATAGTGTGGGCAGTTGACACTAAACCGGTTATTAACTCTATGAAAAATTTAGTAGTTCATTTTACCATATTGATTTTATTGCGATCTTCGATAAGGACTCGGCAAGATATTATGACTGTGTTTAAGGTTATTCTTTTATCGGTTGTTATTAATTCTGTTTATCTTCTTTTTACCGGTGCAAGTGTTTTAGAAGAGGCAAAGTTGGTGGAAACCGGTGCGGCACGATTGGGTGATGAAGGCGACTGGAACGCTAATGGAATTGGGTTTATGACCTCAACGGCTATGTTGATTTCTTTATATTTTTTTAAAGAAGGCAAGAAAAACTATGTAAAGCTGATTAATGTTTGCATAATTGTATTAACATGCACAGTTACTTTGTTGACCGGTTCGCGTACTGCTATATTAAAAGTTGCTATGGGGTTTGCTTTGTTCAGCTATTTTAGTTCTAAAGGAAAACGGTTTAAAGCGGTGTTGGTTATTCTGGTTCTATTGTTCGTATTGTACTATGTTATGTTGTATGTACCTCTGTTTTATTCCATTATTGGTTGGCGAATGGAAGGGCTTATAGCAATGTTTACAGGTGCAGGTGAAGTTGAAGCCAGTGCTGATATGCGTGATCAATTTATAGTAGACGCAATAGAAAGATGGAAGGAAAGTCCAATTTGGGGACATGGACTTGATTGTTACAGAAGGCTTAATACAATTGAGAGGAATTATTATTCCCATAATAATTTTGTTGAATTATTGGCTGACTTGGGCTTAGTAGGTTTTATTGCATTCTATATTGCCCACATAAAGAATTTGTTTACATTATTTAAATTTAAAAAATATGATAATATGAAGTGGATTCTGATTACAACTATTATTGTAGTCTTGTTGTCTGATTATGGTACAGTTTCGTATGCCAATCTTTTGACTATGTCATTGATTATGTTGTCTTTCGCATATATTACAATATGCCAAAAGGAGGAAAAACTGTGATATCAAGAATTAAGGTGTTATTTAAAGTGCTTAAAGGTCCTTTTAAATGTGCTGTTGAAAATGGTCTTAAGGTTGGAAAAAATGTAACTTTTGGTTCCAATATTAACTGGGGTTCAGAACCGTACCTGATTACAATTAAAGATAATGTAAGCTTATCAAGCAATATTATGTTTTTGACTCACGACGGCGGTTCATTTGCCTTCAGGGATAAGGAAGGATACAAAGATGTAAATAAGTTTGGCAAAATTGTTGTAGAGGAAAGAGCGTTTATTGGTGCTAACGTAACAATTATGCCAAATGTTCGTATAGGTAAAAGAAGTGTTGTGGGAGCGGGGGCGGTTGTTACCAAAAGTGTTCCTGATGATTGTGTCGTTGCAGGAATTCCCGCGAGAATTGTATGTTCTACATTTGAATATGCAGAAAAAATGAAAAGTTCGCAAGCAAAATTGGGGTGGGATGCGAAAAATTACAAGGCAAACAAAAGAGACTATTTGATTAACAGGATTCCCGAACCCCCTGTTGGAAATATTGATGCCAAATGATGGAGGAAAAATGAATAGTTTTATAAAAGATTTTATATTTAAATTAAATCATAGGGGTTATTTGAACTTTTTGTCTGATAAAGCTTTTCTGAAATTAATGTTTAAGGTTAGAATGGGCAAGAATTTGGATTTGAAAAATCCACAGACATATAACGAAAAATTACAGTGGTTAAAGCTTTATGACAGAAATGCGGAATATTCAAAACTTATAGATAAATGTGAAGTGAAAAAATATGTAGCAGATTTAATTGGCGATGAATATATAATTAAAACTTTGGGAGTATGGGATAAATTTGATGATATAGATTTTGATAAATTGCCGAATCAGTTTGTTTTAAAGTGTACTCATGACAGTGGAGGTCTTGTAATTTGTAAAGATAAAGAAAAACTTGATATAAATGCGGCTAAGGCAAAAATAGAAAGCTGCTTAAAAAAGGATTATTATAAGCACGGCCGAGAATGGGTTTATAAAAATGTAAGCCATCGTATAATTGCAGAGGAATATATGGAGGATAGTAAGACCAATGAATTGCGTGATTATAAATTCTTTGCGTTTGATGGCGAAGTAAAGGCGGTATTTATTGCTACCGACAGACAGCTTAAGGATGAGGAAACCAAATTCGATTTTTATGATGATAAATTTAATCATTTGCCGTTTACCAACGGGCATCCTAATGCAGATGTGCCTCCTGAAAAACCGGAAAATTTTGAAAAGATGAAGGAACTTGCATCAATCCTATCAAAAGGCTTGCCCCATGTAAGGGTAGATTTCTATGAAGTTGATGGTAAAATTTATTTTGGGGAAATTACCTTTTTCCATTGGAGCGGTATGGTGCCTTTTGAACCCAAAGATTGGGATTATACTTTTGGTTCATGGATAAAATTACCTGAGAAACGATAACAAGGAGTTGTATTGTATATGAGAGCATTGTTGGGCAAAATATGGCGATCTTTTAATGAAAAACGAATTTTAAGAAAAGCGCTTAGAAGCAGAATAAAAAAAATGAACGACAGCCGTCGCCAGGAAATTGCAAACAAATATATTTTAACTAAAGAACAAGAAAAGCAAATTGATAAGTTATATCTCAGTACGTATGGAAAAAAAATCCCCTATGATTGGCATAAGTTTTATTCGGCATATACAAAAAACTTCGATGTAAATTATATTCCTGAATTGATTTTTTTACCAATAATAGAGAAAAAATTTAACAATCAGAAATATGTTTCGGCTTTTTCAGATAAAAATTTATTGCCCTTTTTTGTTAGTGGTGCGGAAAATGTAAGAACTCCAAAAATATTTTTATCTTCGGCAAATGGATTTTTTAGAGATGAAGACTATAATTTGATTACTAAGGAACAAGCAATCAAATTGCTTTCAAATCTTCGTTGCTTTGGAAAACCGACTGTAGATTCTAATTCGGGCAAGATGTGTGCTGTATATAATTTTGAAAATGGTATAGATACAATTTCTAAAAAGACCGTAGAACAAGTTATTGATTATATGGGAAAGAATTTTTGTTTCCAGGAACTTATTTCTAATTGCGAAAGTGTCAGAAGGTTGCATGAAAATAGCTTGAATACATTTAGAATTACTACTTATTTGTGGAATGACAAGGTTTGGCATTTTCCTGTAATTATGAGAATGGGACAAGGAAAATCAAACCTCGATAATGCACATCAAGGAGGAATGTTCATAGGTTTATCTGATGATGGAACCATGAATGAGTGCGCATTTACGGAATTTCGGGATATATTTTATGCACATCCTGATTCGAAAATAGAATTTAAAGGGTATTCTGTCCCAGAGTTGAAAGTTGCGCTTGAAGCTGTTGAAAGGATACATCAACGCCTTCCGCAGCTTGGTATGATTTCTTGGGATGTAGTTGTTAATGAACATGGAGAAGCAATAATAATAGAAATGAATGTTGTTGGACAAAGTGCTTGGTTGCCACAGATGGCCCATGGAATTGGAGTGTTTGGCGATAATACTTCGGATGTTTTGACTTGGACAGGAAAATAATTTTATTTTGCCGAGGTGTATTCTATGAAAAAGTATATTTTAATAACTTTTGGTATTAATGGTATTGGCGGCGGTCAGATTTATTTAAAAAATAAGGCACAATATATGGAGGATAAAGGGTATGATGTATATGTGCTTTATTACTATAATAGCTTGAATATTTCCATAAAGTATTTAGAAAAGTTCAAAAAGGGTTATTTTCCTGAGCTTGAATTAAATTTTGCTTGTTTGCCACAAAAGCGAATTAATAAAAGCATAAACAAAATATTAAAATATATTAATTACAGTGATGAAGATGAGGTTATTGTTGAAAGTAATGTGCTTGATTTATCTATGTGGGGAGAAGAATTGGCGAAACATGTCAAAGGTAAACATATAATTTTCTCTATATCAGAAAAAAATAAGATTGGTGAATCCAATCTCAAATATGCAGAGTTTAACTACAAGCGTGGAGAATTAGCCACAATTAACGAAAAATCATTTAGCGATTTATACGACAAATCAAGAGTTGTTCCTGGCAATGGGGTAAAAAAATTGGTTGCTTTTTTGGGAGATCCTGTTGAGGAATGTGATTCTCCCGAGATTGATACTCTGGATTTGGCAGATAAGAATATATGTATTCTTGGAAGAATGTCCAAATCTTATGTAATATTCAGTTGCAAAAAAATATCCGAGTATATTATTAAATACCCTGAAATTCATTTTTCACTTACGGTACTTGGTATGAAAAATGAAGATGTTATTTCACGAATTAATGGTTTGTTTGTTGGTTGCAATAATATGAAAGTTAATTTTGTTGATTCTCTGTCGCCTATTCCCAAAAAAGTTTTTACGATGTTTGATTTGATTATAGGAAGTTCGGGGTGT
This sequence comes from Clostridia bacterium, assembly GCA_045538345.1. Classification (GTDB taxonomy): domain Bacteria; phylum Bacillota; class Clostridia; order Monoglobales; family Firm-18; genus CAZNKU01. Next base: position 6,868 of record JAZSRE010000077.1, on the reverse strand, counting down.
GCATCGCTTCCCTACAGGCAAGGGGCACTTACATTATGTATGGATGTGCATAGTGACAGGGCATTGGGGCTGATGGGTTATGATATCGTTAAATCTCTTGGTGAAAATGCTCATCCAAAAGACTTTGAAGAATATCTCGATGAAGCTTTATTTACAAAAGATTATAAAAACAGAGAATATATGAAGTCTGATTATCCAACAAAAGAGGAATGTTTTTCAGAACATGATGATTTTCTCAGCAAAACTGATATAACAAAAGAATATTTTGATTTCAGTAAATGTACTGTTTCGAAAAAAGAGAAAATAAAAACAATATTATATTCGATTTTTGGAGTAAAAAGAGCAAATAGCATATTGAAGTTTCTATATAGTATAGGTAAACACTAAAACAGGAGTTTTATTATGGAAGAAAATTTAAAGAAAAAGACGCTTTCGGGTCTTATATGGCAATATGCGGAAAAGTGCGGTGCACAATTTGTGGGTTTTGTAGTTTCCATTATAATTGCACGTATTTTGACACCTGCTGATTATGGACTTATTGGCCTTATTACAGTTTTTATATCTGTTGCATTGGTTTTTGCCCGAAGTGGTATGGGGCAGGCACTGGTGCAAAAAAAGGATGCAAACGATGAAGATTTCTCTACTGTTTTTTATTACAGTATAGTTGTTTCCTTAGCTATATATGCCGTATTATTCTTTACGGCACCATTTATTTCTGGTTTTTATAATGAACCGAAGCTTGTTTCTGTAATAAGGGTTCTTGGCGTAACTGTTATTATTGGTGCAATATACAGTGTTCAACAGGCGAAGGTTCAGCGTGAAATGAATTTTAAGAAATTCTTTTATGCAACATTAATTGGAACTTTTATATCTGCCGCTATTGGGATTGTACTGGCTTATACGGGCTTTGGTGTATGGGCTTTGGTATGGCAACAAATTTCTGCTCAATTTATAAATACCATCATTTTATACTTTGTAGTAAAGTGGAAACCTAAATTTTTGTTTTCATTTAAAAAGATGGCACAGCTCTTTGGATACAGCTGGAAGCTTTTGGTTTCGGCACTTATTGATACAGTATATAACAATATATATTCGCTTATCATAGGTAAGTATTATTCTTCTGCAGACCTTGGATACTATAACCGCGGTAAACAGTATCCGATGTTGGTTGTGGAAAATGTAAATGGTTCTATTAACAGCGTGATTTTTCCTGTTCTTTCTAAAATGCAGGATGATAAAGAACGCTTTAAAGCAACTGTGCGTCGTTCCATTAAGACCAGTACATATATAATATTTCCACTTATGGCAGGGCTTGCAGCAGTAGCAGAACCTTTGGTAAAGATTATGCTTACTGAAAAGTGGGTGCCTGCGGTGCCATTTATTCAGTTTTGTTGCTTTACATATGCTTTTTGGCCTGTGCATACAGCAAACCTTCAGGCTGTAAAGGCGCTTGGCAGAAGTGATGTGTTTTTAAAACTTGAATTTATAAAGAAAATATATGGTGTTGCAATTCTTATTGTAACAATACCTTTCGGTTTAACTGCAATGATGTTTGGCAGATGTATATCAACGGTTTTAGGCAGTATTGTAAATGCATCACCAAATAAAAAGCTTATGAATTACAGTTATATGGAGCAAATTAAAGATATGCTACCATCAGTTGTTTTGTCTGTAATTATGTGTGTTGTAGTTCTTATGGTGGGAATGCTTGATATAAATCTTTATCTGTTGCTGATTTTACAATTGATTGTCGGGGTTTTGACTTATGCGGGGCTTTCAATATTGTTTAAGGTGGAATGTTTTGACTATGTTTTAAGTACTGTTAAAAGTTTTATAAAGAAAAAGTAAATGGAGGCTTTTATGAAGAAATTGTTGATTATGGGGGCAAATCCTGAAACCGCAAGTCTTGTACTGAAAGCTAAAGAAATGGGCATTTGTACCTATGTTACGGATAATAATCCGTATTCATATGCAAAAAAGTATGCCGATGTTCCTTGCAATATAGATGGTACAAATGTTGATGGGTTGGTTAGCTTTGTTAAAAAAGAAAAAATAGATGGTGTCTTGGTAGGTGTTGCTGAGGCATTGATTCCTGCATATTGTAAGGTATGCAAAGAACTTAGCTTTCCTTGTTTTGCTACCCCGGAACAGTTTGAGATTATGATAAAAAAAGATAAATTCAAGGAAACTTGCCGCAAACATAATGTTCCTGTTGTTGAGGAATTTTCTGTAAATAATCTTGAGGAAGTTGTATATCCGGCAGTAGTTAAACCGGTTGACAGCTGCAGTTCTAAAGGTGTTTCAATATGTCACGATCGAAAAGAACTTGACATTGCAATAGAAAAGGCATTGAGCTTTTCGCCAAGTAAAACAATTATTATAGAAAAATATATGTCTGGTCTTGAGGTTATAATGTATTATGTCATTCAGGATGGTGTACCAAGCTTTGTTGCAATGTGTGACCGTTATACAAGCAAGGAACAGATTGGTGTAACACAACTTCCGTCAGCGTACATCTTTCCTTCCAAGCATATAGCAAAATTCAAAGAAGAAGCGGACGAAATGGTCTGCAATATGTTAAGAGCAATGAATATTAAAAATGGAATATTGTTTTTGCAATCATTTGTTGATGATGACGGTTCAGTGAAAATATATGAGCCTGGGTTCAGATTAAATGGTGCGCAAGAGCACATGATTGTATCTAAGCTTACAGGTATTGATGCGAAAGAGCTTCTTATTAATTATGCACTGTATGGTAAGATGTGGGATAAAAACGTGGCAGATTTTGCCGCTCCGGATTTTAATGGAAAATGGGCGTGCAAGCTTTCTCCTTTGGTTAAGGAAGGTGTAATAGGAACAATCAAGGGTATAGAAGAAATTTCAAAAATTGATGGAGTTGTGTCAGTAAATCCAAATTATAATAATGGTGATAGTGTTGTGGGTCTTGGAACACAACGACAAATGGCAGCAAACATTTTTGTTGTTGCATCTTCTAAAGAAGAATTGATTGATAGAGTAGATAAAGTAATCGGATATTTTGATGTTTTGGACGAAAACGGTAGCAGTATGATGTTAAAGCCTTTTGATGTAAATATAATATCAACAGAGTACCAATAAATTATACAAAGGAAAGATTTTATGAAGATTAATGTAACTCGTTCTTCAATGCCTGATTTTGAAGAATATATAAATGAAATAAAGGAACTTTGGGAGTCAAGGTGGCTTACAAATATGGGGGTAAAACACAATGAGCTTCAGGACAAGTTGTGTGAATATCTTTCTGTTGGGAACGTTTCTTTGTTTACAAATGGACATCTCGCGCTTGAGGCTGTTATTGCTGCGTTGAATTTGAAGGGTGAAGTTATAACCACTCCATTTACATTTGCATCAACTACTCAGGCAATTGTAAGAAATGGTCTTACACCTGTTTTTTGTGATGTTAACCCTGTAGATTATACTATTGATGTTTCTAAAATAGAGGAGCTTATAACAGAGAAGACTTGTGCTATTTTGCCGGTTCATGTTTATGGCAACATATGTGATGTTTACGGTATTGAAAAAATTGCAAAAAAATATAATTTGAAGGTTATATACGATGCTGCACACGTTTTTGGCGTTCGTTATGACGGTAGGGGTATAGGTGATTTTGGTGATGCATCTATGTTTAGTTTTCATGCCACAAAGGTGTTTAATACTATTGAGGGTGGATGCGTTACATATTCTGACGAATCGCTTACAAAAAAATTACTTGTTCAAAAAAACTTCGGTATGGAAAATCAGGAAAGTTATCCGGAAATTGCAGGTAATGGTAAGATGAATGAATTTCAGGCGGCTATGGGACTTTGCAATCTTCGTCATATTGATGGTGAACTTGCAAAGAGAAAAGAAATTGCAGAAAGATACATTAAAAATCTTGAGGGGGTTGAAGGCATAAAGCCATGGAAACCTCAGGGTGGTGTAGAGCATAATTATGCATATTTTCCGGTTGTGTTTGATGCTGATGTGTTTGGAAAAAACCGCAATGAAGTTGCAATGGTGCTTGGCGAAAATGGCGTTTTTGCAAGAAAATACTTTCATCCGCTTACAAGCGAATTTGAGTGTTATAAGGGCAAGTTTGAAATACAGAAAACTCCTGTGGCAAAAGATGTTGCATCAAATGTGCTTACACTTCCCCTATATGCCGACCTTTCACTTGGGGATGTAGATAAAATTTGTGAACTGATTTTAAAATAAGAGGTGATTTTTATGAAGGGAATTATCCTTGCAGGCGGTCGTGGGACTCGTCTTTATCCAATGACAAAGGTCGTTTCAAAACAATTGTTGCCTATTTATGATAAACCAATGGTTTATTATCCTCTATCAACACTTATGCTTGCGGGTATAAAAGATATCCTCGTAATATCGACACCGGAAGATATCGGTATGTATGAAGAACTTTTAGGTGATGGCAAAAAGTGGGGGATTTCAATTTCCTACAAAGTTCAGCCGGAGCCTAAAGGACTTGCACAGGCATTTATATTGGGCGAGGATTTTGTTGGCGATGATAGTGTATGTCTTATTTTAGGAGACAATATTTTTTACGGAAAAGATTTTACAAAGCTTTTAAAATCGGCACAGGAACAGCTTGATGGTGCAACGATTTTTGGTTATACTGTTAAAGATCCTACGGCATTTGGGGTAGTCGAGTTTGATGAAGAACGTAATGTGGTTTCAATAGAAGAAAAGCCTGAAAATCCAAAATCGAATTATGCTATTCCCGGACTTTATTTTTATGATAACAGAGTTGTTGAAATTGCAAAGAATATTAAACCTTCTGCAAGAGGGGAACTTGAAATTACTGCAGTTAACAACGAATATTTAAAACTTGGTAAGTTGAAGGTTAAACTTATGCCCAGAGGTATGGCGTGGTTGGATACAGGCACACCATCCGGTATGATTAAAGCCAGTGAATTTGTTCAGACCGTTCAGAACATGCAGGGTTTTTACATATCTTGTATAGAAGAAATTGCCTGGAGACGTGGGTTTATAGATGATTGTCAATTAAGAAAACTTGGAGAAGAACTTAAAATGACAGATTATGGACAGTATCTATTGTCTTTGTTGAATATTGATTAATAATAAGGAGAAATGAAATGAATACGTTTGCAGGGAAAAAGTTACTTATACTTGCCGGAGCATCAGTTCATTGCAAGGTAGTAGAAGCTGCCAGGGAAATGGGAGTTTATACCATTGTGACCGATTATCTTGAATCCTCGCCGGCTAAGGAGATAGCCGATGAAAAGTGGATGCTTAACATTATGGATGTTGACGAAATTGTACAGCGCTGTAAGGCAGAGGGAGTAGATGGTGTTTTAAATGTATGCATTGATCCGGGTCAGAGACCGTATCAGGCAATATGCGAAAAATTGGAACTTCCCTGCTTTGGAACGGCAGAACAATTTCATATATTGACTGATAAAAGTGCTTTTAAAGAATTTTGTGTTAAAAACAATGTGGATATTATACCTACATATACAATAGAAGATGTTAAAATCGGTAATGTCGAATACCCATTGTTGGTAAAGCCTGTTGACAGCAGAGGGTCAAGAGGAATAAGTGTGTGCAACAAATTGGAAGAAGCATTAGAGGGTATAGCATTTGCACAAAGTGAATCAAGTAATGGAAAGGTTGTTATAGAAAAGTATATGGCAGGAAAACAAGATTTTTCTATGACATATCTTGTTGTTGACGGCAAACCTAATCTTATCAGAATTGGGGACAGATATTTGGGTAAAGAGGAGGATGGACTAAATAAACAGTGTATATTTTCTATGTCTCCTTCAAAATATTCGGATATGTATATTAATAATGTTCATCCTAATGTAGTAAATTTTATAAAGAATCTTGGCATTAAGAATGGGCCTGTGTTTATGCAGGGATTTGTTGATGGAGATACAGTAAGATTTTATGATCCGGGATTAAGATTTCCCGGAACAGATTATGAAAAACTTTTTTGCAGAGCCACCGGAATTGATCTTATGAAGATGGTTGTTGAGTTTGCATTGACAGGAAAAATAACAGATCGGTTTGGAAATCCTTATAACGGATATGAGCTTGCGGGACACACTTGTGTACAAATGTTCGTTAGTGCTCGTGCAGGCAAAATAAAAACCTATGATGGACTTGGGGAAATTGCTGAAAAAGAATGTGTTATAACAGCAGACCAACGGTATTTTGAGGGGGAAACTGTACCCCCAAGTGGAGATGTTAAACAACGTGTTGCTGAAATTGTTATTTTAACTAAAGAAAAAAAGTCAGTGATGCAACTTGTTGATTGGGTTTATAATACATTAAATATTAAAGATGAAAACGGCAAAGATATGATTGTATCAAAAATTAATACAGATATATTATTTTGATTAGGAGGAATAAAAATGGCACCTGCAGTTTTAAGTATTATTATATTTGCAATATGTGTTGTACTGTTTATATGGAATAAACTTCCTATTGCTACAACAGCGTTATTAGGGCTTATGGCTATGATTTTGTTGAATGTATGCACATTCAGCGAAGGATTCAAGCATTTTTCCAGTTCTACAATTGTACTGATTTGTGCTATGATGGTGGTTGGACGAGCTACCTTTGATACAGGGTTGGCGGAACTTGTAGGTAATAAAGTTATAGGTGTTGCACGAGGCAATGAAAGACTTGTGGTTGTTTATGGTACACTTATAACTGCCTTGATTTCAGCATTTTTATCAAATATAGCAACGTTGGCTATTATGATTTCTATTATGACAAGTGTTTGTGCAACAAATAAAAGTGTGCATTTTAAAAATGTAATTATGCCAATATCTATGGCAGCTGTTCTTGGTGGTGCGGCAACTTT
>JAZSRE010000063.1:0-10079 GCA_045538345.1 Clostridia bacterium | reverse complement strand
AATCGTTTAAAACATAGTCTATATATATTTTTTGTGTTAAACCCTCACCATTTAAAACAACTTGTGCATAATCATTTATTTTTGTAATAAAATCCGAAATTTTCTCTCTTTCAAGCGATAACCCTGCTGCAAGTTCATGTCCACCATACTTCAAAAGCAAATCTGATGAGTCTTTTAAAGCTTCATATAAGTCAAAACCGGAAACGCTTCTTCCCGAGCCTTTAACAACATTCTCGGTGTCATTTGTGAGAATAATACATGGTTTATAATATTTTTCACTAACCTTTGAAGCCACAATTCCAATTATTCCCACATTCCAGTCATCACCATATACAACAATAACATTATTATTGTACAATTTATTTTCATCAATAATTTGAAAAACTACTTCTGTAATATTTCTTTCAATACTTTGTCTTTCGGAATTTAATAAATCAATATCCTTTGCAATTTGGCAACACTTTCCATAGTCTTTAGATGAAAAAAGTTCCACACATACAGAGGCATCTTTTAGTCTGCCTGCCGCATTAATACGTGGCACAACACCAAAAGCAAAATCCGAAACCTTTGCTTCGTTCTCTATCCCTGCAACATTTAACAGTGCTTGTACTCCATGATTTGCATTACAACTTACCATTTTAAGTCCCATTATAACAATTGCTCTATTTTCGTCATTTAAAGGAACAACATCTGCAATTGTACCAATTGCAGCAATAAGAATATATTTTTTTATTATTTTTTCTATACCTTCCTTGTTTAGTGCAGTTATAAGTTTAAATGCAACACCAACTCCCGCAAGTCCCGAAAAAGGATATGTACTATCTTTTCGCTTTGGATTTATGACAGCACAACAATTTGGTAATTTTTCAGGACACTCATGATGATCAGTAATTATAACATCAATACCAAGTGATTTTGCATACTCAACTTCATCATAAGCAGAAATTCCATTATCAACCGTAATTATCAAACTTGTTTCACTTTTAAAAATTACATCCACTATGGATTTATTCATTCCATATCCATCAGAAAATCTATTAGGTATATAATAATTAACATCTGCACCATTTTCTTTCAAAAACATATAAAGAATACTTGTGCTTGTAATACCATCGGCATCATAATCCCCCAAAATTGTGATTTTTTCCTTTTTCATAATTGCCTTTTCAATACGTGCCACTGCAAGATCCATATCATTTAATAAAAATGGATTATGCAAATTATAAAGAACACGTTTAAACAAATTATCAACATTACCTCCAACAACCTCAAGACGATTGTGAAGTACGGCTGAACACAACTCTGTAAATCCGTATTTAATCATTAAATCATTTATTATTTTGTTGTCAATATTTTTATATACCCAAATTTTATTATTCATAATACCTCTTTTATTCAGACAACTTTTTGGCAGAATTAATCATATCATCAACATAAGACCTTTTCACATAAAAATCAGTTGTTCCGTTAATAGATACTGCAGCATACATTTTATCATATTCATAAAATACTACTGTTTCATGTGGTGTTCCGGTGTTGTAATCAAAGGTAAAACTACATATTTCATTTCCTGTTTTACCTTTTTTAACTTCTCCCTGTATAACAGGTGAAATAAAGCTACGAAAAACTTCTCTTACAAGTTTTTCATCTGCTTTTTTACCATTTACCAAATAAGTTCCCTCACTAATTTTAATAACATAAGTATTATCATATCTAAATGTTATTGTTTTAACAGCCGATATATTTCTTGAAAACACAAGTGATTCTAATAAATACACAGGAGAATATTCAATAAACTTTACCAAATCCTTATTCACACAATAAACATTTGGTGTGGAATCTGTTTTAAAAAACACCATATTATCTTCTGTTTTTTTGCCAAAATACAGTGTATATTGTTTTTGTGTTGTTGTAACTTTAACACTATATAATGGTTTTGAAAGACCATAAAAATCGTAATCAGTTGGATTATCGTCTACAAAGTCATCAACAGCAAAAACTAGTGCATTTAAAACATTATTTTCAAAAATATACTGATTAACATCTTTTTTGTAAGGTGATATCATTTCCCAATCAGAAAAATTGCCAGAATTAACATTTTCTGATTCTTTGTATGCAAATGACATGTTTGATGATGGATTTTTTATTGAAACACTTACAATATCCCCTTCATAAGATATAACATTTTTATCTCTTAATGAATTAAGCCCTCCACAAATAATTTTATAATCTTCTTCAGACAATATAAAGATTTTACTATCGTTATTTATATTTGCATAATAACCTGATTCAGTAGATGTTTTAGAACCTATTTTAATAAGATATTTGTCATTATTAACATCGAATATTTCTATAATATCAGTTGGTTTATCCAAACCATACCTGGATATGTCTGTTGAATTTTCTTCAACCAATGTTTTGGTTGAAAGTTTTGAAACAATACCAAGCATTTTATATATCATATTCTGACTAACTTCAACATTTTTATTGTCTTTAACATACCAATAACTACTTTTTTCAATTTTAAATTCTCCATCTGTTGAAGTATGCTTATAACTTACAATATCATCCTTAATATCCAAAACAATTACAGAAGTTTTTTCAGTAACAACCTGAATTTCTTCAGCACTTGGCTCTTCAGGGATAAGTGATAATGCCAGTATAGCTCCACCGAGGATAATTATGATAATAGAAATAACAATAATATTAGTTTTCAGTTTCATAGGTATCTCCTCTTAATCCATACGATAAAACCAGCAATTATAACAACAAATGGTATAAATAAAACCAAAATACCAAACCACATATTCATCTGACCTTGTGTAAGCTGAAGTGGTTCGTTGCTAACAACTTTTGCTTCAAAATCACCAGATTCTTCCATTCTACCCATCCATAAAGTTGAATTAATAAGAAATGGTCTGTTATATTCAATAACAGAATCAGAATACATAAGTGAACTTCCCCCTGCAATAACGTTTGAAATTATTGAGGATTCAGTAATTCTTGAAGAAATTGAAACAAGACAACGAGATGTTTCGTTATTTACATTTACTGTATCAATAGTTTGGTTACTTGTATATAGCAGTGGATATCCATCTATGCTGTTTTTAGATTCCCACATAGGTTCTACACTTACAGTATTTGGAATCAAAATGTAGTTTTTAAGAGAATTAATTATTGAATGTTTCATTGTTTGAGGTATGATACAATAATTACTATTTATGATAGTATATCTGTTTTCTCCTTTTTCAACAACAAATCCGGGACTATATTTAATGCCCAAAGTAGACATATATTCAACCAAATTTGAACATTCAGAAACTCTGTCTAAATACAACTGCATGTTTTTACCTGATGAAAGAAATTTTTCAATTATATTAATCTCTTCAACTGAAAAATCCGCAGTAGGACCATATATAAATAAAACATTAAATTCATCAGATATACCGTCAGTTATAAGATTTATATCCTTATATGATACGCCTTCATCATCAAATATTTTTTTAATATTTGAAACATCAGCCTCTCCATGGCCTGTAACAAATGCAACATTAGCTTTCGAATCTCTCATAACAGACGAAAACATTGAAGCTAACTTTGATTCATAATCAATTATTTTTCTTCCAACATCATCATAGTATAAAATTTCGCCCATATTAAATGAGTTAATGTTCTTACCTGAAGTAAATACAATATCATCAATTTGCACTGTACCAAAATCCTTTACAATTTCGGGATTGAGTTCAGGGTCAATAATATCAAAATGAATTTTTGAGTTTTTTCTTTCGATTTTCTCAAAAACTTCCTTCATCATAAGACGAAAATTTGTTGTAACAACATTGCCAACAACATTTTTATCATCAGCATTATCTACTATGCGTGTAACCTCATTTGGATTAACAAGATAATATACATCAACTTCTTTGTCTATAGATTCAACAAATTCTTCAAATTCATGAGTAAAATCAAGATATCTTGTTTCTGTAACATCTATTTTCAAACCCGCTTTATCTGTAAGTAAACTTGCAAGAATATTTAAAAGAATTATTATAATACACGCACCTGCAATAATCATAGCTGAGCCGGTTCCGTAGATGAATTTTTTATTTAACTTTTTCATATAAATTCCTCCTCAGTTCCAACGCTTTCTCTGTATAGACATAACAGACAAAAATATGAATAAAGCAGAAAATGTAATATAATATATTATTGTTGAAATATCAACAATACCTTGTATAAAATTATCAAATCTTGTAAAAACAGAAAACCATTCAAACAACCTCTTGATTATTGCCAAATTAATTTTTGTTGATAACATATTTGATAAAACAAAAAACAAAATTATAGCAAAAGAACCAAGGGCCGAAACAATTTGGCTTTCAGTTAATGTAGATACAAATAGACCAATAGCAAGCAATGCACTAGCCAACAGAAAAAATCCTAAATACAAAACAAAAATATTAACCCACGATACTGTGCCAAAATATGACATAATCATAGGATATATCATCATCACAACAACAAAAATACCAAAAAGTGTTATTGATGCGAAATACTTTCCCAAAACAATAGAACTTACGGGAACATCCGAAGTAAGTAAAAGTTGGTCGGTTTTATTTTTTCGTTCTTCAGCCCATAAATGCATTGTCATAAGTGGCACCATAAGTATTAACACATAGGAAAGATACGAAAGAAAGTGCACAATACTTGTTGACATCATCTGCAAATTAACTTTAAAAAACAAAAAACCGCTTACACAAAGTGCAAAAGCCAAAATAACATATCCAATAGGAGATGTAAAATACGAAAATAATTCTCTTTTATATACGGCTTTCATTTACTTTACTCCTTTCTTTTTAACACCTGTAACTTTAAGGAAAATATCTTCAAGTGTAAGTTTCTTGTTATCGAATGCAAGTAATGCCAAATTATTTTTGTCAATAACATTTAAAAGAAGTTTTCTAATATCCGCATCCTCATTAGGTGTTACTGTATATGTGAAAACATCCTGTTCGTCAGACCTTTCAACAGATACCGATTTTACTTCATCCAAATCCTTGAATATTTTTTCTACAACATCTCTTCCACCACGAATTTTCACAACATATATAGACTTATTAACAAGCTTTTCATTAATATTACTAATTGTGTCATACACAACTAATTTACCATGATTAATTATCATAACCTTTGTACATACAGAAGTTATTTCAGATAGAATATGCGAACTGATTATTACAGTTCTGTCCTTACCAAGATCACGTATAAGATTTCTCATATCCTGAATCTGGTTAGGGTCAAGACCAACAGTTGGCTCATCTAAAATCAAAACTTCCGGGTTGCCAATAAGTGCTTGTGCAATACCAACTCTTTGTTTATACCCCTTAGAAAGATTCTTAATAATTCTATCTTTGACCTTTTTTATTTTCACACGTGAAATAATATCTTCAAGATGTCTTTCGCGGTCAAATTTAACCTTCTTAAAATCATAAACAAAACCAAGATATTCCATAACTGTCATATCCATATAAAGTGGAGGTATTTCAGGAAGATAACCTATTAGTTTTTTGGCTTTTTCGGCATCTTTTAAAATATCATAACCATTAATTTCAATAGAACCAGATGTTGTTGAAATATAACCCGTCATCATATTCATTGTTGTACTTTTACCGGCGCCGTTAGGGCCTAAAAATCCAACTATTTCTCCATCTTCTATTTTGACAGAAAGATTATTTACAGCAGTATTAAGGCCATATTTTTTTGTAACATTTTTAAGTTCAATCACATTAACACCTCATTTGTGAGTTTAAAAACCTGAATTTATTACGTCCTTCAGTTTCAAAATTTCAACTTCTTCCTGTTCACCTGAAGACATATTTTTAATATTGACTTTTCCATTATTAATTTCATCATCACCTATAACAATGGTATATTTTGCACCGATTTTATCAGCATATTTCATTTGTGCTTTTAAACTTCTGCTCATAAGGTCTTTTTCAGCAGATATTCCTTGTAAACGAAGTTCATTAACAAGTTTTTGTGCATACAAATCGGCATTTTCACCAATGTTAGCAACATATAACTGAACATCACTTTCAAATTCAGGAAGCAAATTCTGCGATTCAAGAATCATGAGCAATCTTTCAAGACCAAGTCCAAAACCTACCCCCGGAGTTGGTTTTCCACCCAATTCTTCAACCAAACCGTTATATCTTCCTCCACCACATACAACAAGCCCTTCTGACTTAATTTCAAAAACAGTTGTTGTATAATAATCAAGCCCTCTAACAATGGTATCATCAATTTCATATTCAATTCCCATATTGTCAAGATATTTACATAATTTGTTGTAATGTTCTGTACACTCAGGGCACTGTTCATTTAGAATTTTAGGTGCCTTTTCGCCAATTTCTCCACATTGAGGAACTTTACAATCAATAATTCTCATTGGATTTTTTTCAAGTCTTGTTTTACAGGTTTCACAAAGTTCTTCTTCATATTCACTAAAGTATTTTTTTAACTTTTCATTATAGTCTCTACGACAATCAGGACAACCAATACTATTTACATATAGTTTAAGATCTTTTACACCAAGTGATTTTAGTAAATTAAAAGCCATTGATATAACCTCAGCGTCAATTGATGATTCAGGACTACCAAACGCTTCAATACCAAACTGATGAAATTCTCTTAATCTTCCTGCCTGAGGTTTTTCATATCTGTAACAAGAAAGCATATAATACATTTTTGTAGGTTGAGCCTCTGCATATAGGTTATTTTCCAAAAAGCATCTTACTGTACCGGCTGTACCTTCAGGACGCAAAGTAATGCTTCTTCCACCCTTATCCTCAAAAGTATACATTTCTTTTTGAACAACATCTGTTGTATCACCAACTCCACGTTCAAATAATTCTGTATGCTCAAAAACAGGTATACGAACTTCCTTGTATCCATAATTTTTACAAATATTGTGAATTTTTTTCTCTATATAGTGCCATTTATAGCTTTCTTGAGGGATAACATCTTTTGTTCCTCTTGGTGCTTTTGTAATCATTATTCTTCAACTCCTATCATTTCTTTAAACAAAGCCCACACTTCATCAACTCCATCGCCTTTTTCAGAGGAAAATGGTATTACATCATCAATTCCTAAGGTGTCTTTTATAAGCTTTATTGCATCTTCACGCTGACTTGGTTTAACCTTATCTTTTTTTGTTGCAATAACAACAGGTTCAAAACCACTTTCCACAATCCAGTCAAACATCATTACATCATCTTTAGTGGGTTTGTGTCTCATATCAACCAGCAAAACAACCTGAATAAGTTGTTCTCTTTCGTTAAGATATTCCTCAATCATTTTGCCCCACTTTTCTTTTTCTTGCTTAGAAACCTTGGCAAAACCATAACCTGGCAAATCTACAAAAATCATTTTTTTGTCAATATCATAAAAATTTATTGTTGCAGTTTTACCGGGTTGAGCACTTACCCTTGCTAGTTTTTTTCTGTTTAAAAGTTTGTTAATTAGTGATGATTTACCAACATTTGAACGACCGGCAAATGCAATTTCAGGCAAATCTGTATTTGGATATTGCCTTTTACTTACTGCGGAAAGCATAAGGCTGACATTATTTAAATTCATTGTTTAATTACAGCCTCCTTATCCTTTACTGAATCAACTTTAACAAAATTATATGAATCATTCTTTACTTTATCTCCAAGTGATATGGTAAGAACTTTATCAAAATTATCCACTGTAATAAAATTTAATTCATCACGTACTACGCTTGGTATTTCTTCAATATCAGCTTCATTTCGTTTAGGAATAATAACGGTTTTAACGCCTGCACGATGCGCTGCAATTGCCTTTTCCTTAAGTCCGCCAATAGGCAAAACTCTTCCAAGCAAAGTAATTTCACCTGTCATTGCAACATCATGTCTAACGCCTCTTTTGGTAAGGGCTGAAACAACTGAGGTTGCAATTGTTATACCTGCAGACGGACCATCCTTTGGAACTGCACCTTCAGGAACGTGAATATGAATATCATATTTTTTGTAAAAATCTTCATCTATTCCAAGTATTGTACTGTTGGTACGGATGTATGAAATTGCAGCCATTGCCGACTCCTTCATAACATCCCCAAGCTTACCTGTAAGTTCAACCTTTCCTGTACCGGGCATAATTGCGGTTTCTATTTGCAAAATATCCCCTCCAACACTTGTCCAGGCAAGACCATTAACTATTCCCACCTCATTATTTTGTTGCACATCACCAATGTGATATTTTCTTTTACCAAGATATTTATCAAGATTAATTGGTGTTATAACGGAAGATTTTACATCATTTGCAACAATGTTTTTTGCCACTTTTCTGCACAACTCAGCTATTATTCTTTCAAGATTACGGACCCCGGCTTCCCTTGTATAATAATTAACAATATCTCTTACAGCATCTCTTGTTATACGTATATTTTTGGTATCTAGTCCGTGTTTTTCTCTTTGTTTTGGTATAAGATGATTAACAGCAATCTCAATTTTTTCTTGTAAAGTATAACTTGAAATTTCAATAACTTCCATTCTATCCAAAAGCGGACGTGATATTGTGTCTAAACTGTTAGCAGTTGTAACAAAAACAACATTTGACAAATCCACAGGGATTTCCATAAAATTATCTCTAAAGGCAAAATTCTGTTCTCCATCTAAAACCTCTAACAAAGCGGCTGAAGGGTCTCCTTTAAAGTCTGAACTCAATTTATCAATTTCATCCAAAAGTACAAAAGCATTCATACTTTTAGCCTGTTTAATTGCATTGATTATTCTGCCAGGCATTGCACCCACATAAGTTTTTCTATGGCCACGTATTTCAGCTTCATCCCTGATTCCGCCAAGAGAAATTCGAACAAAATTTCTATTCATAGCCTTTGCAATACTTTTTGCTACTGATGTTTTACCAACACCAGGAGGCCCTACAAGGCATAATATTGAGCTATTAAAATCCTTCGCAATATGTTTTACTGCCAAAAATTCAAGTATTCTTTCTTTAACAGGATTTAACCCATAATGGTCATTGTCCAAAATGTTTTTAGCTTGTTTAATTGATAGACGATCTTTTGTATAAACACCCCACGGAAGTTCCAAAACAACATCAAGATAATTTCTAAGAACTGCACTATCAGATGACATTGTTGTCATTTTTGAAAGTTTATCTACATCTTTTAAAAGTTTATCTTTAACATCATTTCCTATTGTAAGTGCATTTATTTTTTTTCTGTATTCATCACAATCAGCTTGCAAACCATCTTTATCACCAAGTTCGTCATGTATTGCCTTAATCTGTTCTTTAAGATAGTATTCTTTTTGTTGCTTATCCATTTCGGCTTTTACTTTAGATGCAATATCATACTCAATTTTAATAATCTGTGCCTCAGAATTCATTATATCGATAAGTTTTTCCATTCTTTTAAAAACATCTGTTTCACAAAGAATTTCCATTTTATCCTCTATTTTAATAAAAACATGGCCCGCAACAACATCAGCAAACTCTTCCGGTTCAGAAATATTCATAATTTTTGCAATTACTTCTTGAGGTAAATTTGGTAAGTAATTAAGATAATCACTTAAAATATTTTTTGCAACTCGCATTAATGCTTCCAATTGCTCACTATCATCAATTTTTTGAGTAGGATATTTTCTTATAGATGCAACATAACAGTCGTTTTCGTCAAAAAATTCAACAATCTTTCCTCTTGCTATACCTTCAACCAAAATTCTTATATTTCCATTTTGCAACTTCATAATCTGTTTTATTTTTGAAACAGTACCATGTGAATATATATCCTCTGGTTTAGGTTCATCAATTTTAACATCTTTTTGGGTAGCAAGAAAAATCAATTGTTCGGTATCCATAGCAAGTTCAACCGCTTTTATAGATTTTTCTCTTCCTACATCAAAATGTATTGTCATTGATGGTAGAATTGTAAGCCCTCTTAAGGGTAATAATGGTAAAGTTATTTTCTTTGTATTTATTCTTTTTCTTTTAGTTTCTGCCAAGTGTTTCACCTCGTTTATTGCCAAATGGTATTA
>JAZSRE010000128.1:0-3443 GCA_045538345.1 Clostridia bacterium | reverse complement strand
TTTTAGGTACTGCACCTGTAATGCCTGTTAACAATTATGGCAGCTTCGACTTTGTAAAAAGAGGCGGAAGAATACCTGCACCAATGCATAGCTTAAGAAATTAAATATGGTTAAAAAGCTTATCCTTTATTTAAAGGATAGGCTTTTTCTGTTTATATCCATATAATTTTTTTATTCTTTCGCTTTGCATAACAATAGGTTTTATATGCTCCGCCAGTATCTTTTTTTATATATGCGATTAATACATCTGATTTGTTAACCATATATTCATTAGCTTTGATAATTGAATATTTTGGATTTGTATTTTCTGATATTGGATAATAACATTCATCAAATAAATCTTTGTTTGTTTTTTTGTTAGTATAGGGGATAATATTTATAGATTTAATATGTGGATATTTGTTTTTTAAATTATGTATGGTTTCTGCTGCCAGTAAATCAAAATCCCCATAACTTCCAATTAAAAAAGTGGTAGCTCCGTTTCTTATTAAATTTTCAGTATATAAATATAATAAACTTTTTACTTTCAAATAGTGCTCTATTTCTCTGTGTCCACAGAAAGTTACAGTCATAAAATCACCTCAAATCAATTATAAATGAAAACATTATATAATGCAATAGTCTATATGTTTTAATTACTAATGTTTTAGTATGTTATTAGTACATACGAGAGGTGATAGCATTGGTAAGATTAAATGTATTGAATTTATTAAATAAAAATGGGAAGACAAAATATTGGTTATATAAGCAACTCGGTATGAGTTATCAAAATTTTAATAAAATGATAAACAATGAGACAAAATCTATTCAATATGAAAATATTGATGCACTATGTCAGATTTTTGAATGTACACCAAATGAATTGTTTATCGTGACTGATGACTAAAAAATAAAAAAGGCAACCTCGTTTTGAGGTTGCCTTTTGTTTTGGATTTTAGTACATTCCGCCCATTCCACCCATACCGGGGTTCATAGGTGCAGCTGCTTCAGGAGCTGGTTTATCTGCAACAAGACTTTCGGTTGTAAGCACCATAGATGCTACACTTGCTGCATTTTGAAGAGCACTTCTTGTAACCTTTGTTGGGTCTACAATACCTGCTTCAATCATATTCTGATATTTTTCTTCATAAGCATTAAAGCCTGTGCCAACTTCGCTTTCTTTAATTTTAGCAACAATAACAGAGCCTTCCAAACCTGCGTTTTTAGCAATTTGTTTAACAGGTTCTTCCAAAGCTTTGCGAACAATCATCATACCCGTCTTTTCGTCCCCCGTTGCCTTTTCAATAATTGCATCAACAGCAGGAATTGCATTTACAAATGCTGTACCACCGCCTGCAACAACGCCTTCTTCAACTGCAGCCTTTGTGGCAGCCAAAGCATCTTCAATACGAAGTTTCTTTTCTTTCATTTCGGTTTCTGTTGCAGCACCAACTTTAATAACTGCAACACCACCTGAAAGTTTAGCAAGTCTTTCCTGTAATTTTTCTGTATCAAATTCAGATGTGCTTGCTTCCATTTCGGCTTTGATCTGTGCAATTCTGTTTTTAATTTCTTCCTTATCTCCTGAGCCATCAACGATAATAGTGTTTTCCTTACCTACTACTACCTGTCTTGCACGGCCAAGCTGAGTAACCTGTGTTTCCTTAAGGTCCAAAGCCAATTCTTCGGAAATAACCTCGCCACCTGTAAGGATTGCAATGTCCTGAAGCATAGCCTTTCTTCTGTCGCCAAAGCCGGGAGCTTTAACTGCAACGGCAGTAAATGTACCACGTAGTTTGTTAACAACCAAGGTTGCCAAAGCTTCGCCTTCAATGTCTTCAGCAATAATAAGAAGCTTTTTACCCTGTTGAACAATCTGTTCTAAGATAGGAAGAATATCCTGAATATTTGTGATTTTCTTATCTGTAATTAAAATATATGGGTCGTCAAGTACAGCTTCCATTTTTTCTGTATCAGTAGCCATATAAGGTGAAATATAACCTCTGTCAAACTGCATACCTTCAACAACTTCGCTGTATGTTTCGGCAGTTTTGCCTTCTTCCAATGTGATAACACCGTCGCTTGAAACTTTTTCCATGGCGTCTGCAATAAGGTTGCCTACAAATTCATCAGCGGCAGAAACAGATGCAACCTGTGCAATATCCTTTTTGCCGTCAACCTTTTTGCTGTTAGCTTTAATAGCCTCAACTGCAACTTCAACCGCCTTGGCAATACCCTTTTTAACTACCATTGGGTTAGCTCCTGCTGCAACATTTTTAAGACCTTCTCTTACCAAAGCCTGGGCAAGAAGAGTAGCAGTTGTTGTACCGTCACCTGCAACGTCATTTGTCTTTGTTGCAACTTCTTTTACAAGCTGAGCACCCATATTTTCAAATGGGTCTTCAAGTTCAATTTCCTTTGCAATTGTAACACCGTCGTTAGTAATAAGCGGTGCGCCGAATTTTTTATCCAAAACCACATTTCTGCCCTTAGGACCAAGTGTGATTTTAACGGTGTCAGCAAGTTGGTTAACACCGCGTTCTAAAGCTTTTCTTGCTTCTTCTCCGTATAAAATTTCCTTTGCCATTTTAAATTACCTCCAATTATTCAACTATTGCCAAAATATCCTTCTGGCTTAGAATGATGTATTCCATACCGTCAATTTTAACTTCTGTGCCGGCATATTTGCTCATCAAAACTTTGTCCCCTACCTTAACTTCCATAGGGATTACTTTGCCGTCTTCAACAGCACCGGGACCGATTGCCAAAACTTCAGCCATCTGTGGTTTTTCCTTTGCAGTACCTGCAAGGATAATGCCTCCCTTTGTTGTTTCTTCGCTTTCGAGCATTTTTATAACTACTCTGTCACCTAATGGTTTAATGTTCATTCTGTGTCTCTCCTTTCAAATATTAGCACTCTAATGTTCCGAGTGCTAAAACCATGGTTATATAATAACATACTACATTTTTAAATGCAATAGTTTTTTTGTAAATAATATGTTAATTTAGCCAATATTTTCTAAAAGGCAAACCGCATAGGAGGAAATGCCCTCACCTCTGCCCTCAAAACCTAATCTTTCGGTAGTGGTAGCCTTTACGCTTATGTTGGCAACATCAGTTTCCAGTGCATCTGCAATATTTTTTCTCATCTGTTCAATGTGTGGTGCAAGCTTTGGTGTCTGTGCCGCAACAATGCTGTCTATGTTAATTATAGTATAATTTTCCTTTTTTAATACTTCATTTACCTTTTTTAATAAAAGTATGCTGGAAATATCTTTAAATTCATCGGAACTGTCGGGGAAAAGCTTTCCAATGTCACCCAAGGCTGCTGCACCTAACAGTGCATCAGAACTTGCATGAAGAAGCACATCGGCGTCAGAGTGACCAAGGAGACCTTTTTCAAACTCTATTTCTACTCCACCGAGAATAAGTTTTCTATCCTCAACTAATTTGTGGACATCATA
>JAZSRE010000080.1:0-7398 GCA_045538345.1 Clostridia bacterium | reverse complement strand
GATATAGTTTACAACAAGGGTAACAACACAGTTATTATTCTTGATAACTCTATTACAGGTATGACAGGCCATCAGGATAACCCAACTACAGGTTATACAATACGCGGTGAGGAAACAAAGCAGGTTAACTTGCTTGCACTTTGTAAGGCAGTTGGTGTTGAACACGTAGTTGTTGCAGATCCATTTGACCTTAAAAACTTTGAAAAAGTTGTTAAAGAAGAGGTTGAAAGAGAAGAACCTTCTGTTATTATTGCTCAGCGTCCTTGTGCTTTGCTTAAAAAAGTTAAGTACACAGGCAGATGCAAGGTTACAGATAAGTGCAAAAAATGTAAAATGTGCTTAAAGCTTGGATGCCCTGCAATTTCCTGGAAAGACGATGCAGTTAAAATTGACCCTAACCAGTGTAATGGTTGCGGGCTTTGTGTAAACCTTTGCCCATTCGGTGCTATTGAAAAGGAGGAAGTGTGATATGACTAAAAATATTATGATAGTAGGCGTTGGCGGTCAGGGCACTTTGCTTGCAAGCCGAATTTTGGGTAACACAGTTATAAACGAAGGTTATGATGTTAAAGTTTCTGAAGTTCATGGTATGAGTCAGCGTGGCGGAAGCGTTGTAACCTATGTAAAATATGGTGAAAAGATTTATTCACCTATTGTAGACCGTGGTGAGGCGGATATTATACTTGCTTTTGAAATGCTTGAGGCTTACCGTGCTTTGCCTTATCTTAAAAAGGGCGGTAAGATGATTGTAAATACACAGAGTATTGATCCTATGCCCGTTATAATCGGGGCTATGGAATATCCTGAAAATATTAAGGATAAGCTTGCGGAAAAAATTGATTTACTTCCTGTTGATGCTTTGGAACTTGCAAAAGAAGCGGGAAATGCAAAGGCTGTAAACGTTGTTTTAATCGGCGTTATGGCAAAGCTTACAGATATACCTTATGAAAATTGGGTAGAAACAATAAAAACAACTGTACCTCCGAAATTTTTGGATGTTAATTTAAAAGCATTTGATTTGGGATACAATTTATAATTTAAACATATAAAGTCAGGAGTGTTAAAAATGGCAATTTATCAACCGGAAGTTGAGTGTATGGACAGGGGAGAACTTAAAAACCTACAATCTGAACGCTTGGTATGGCAAGTAAACAGAATGTATGAAAGGGTAGAACTTTTTAGAAAGCGTATGGATGAAGCAGGCTTGAAGCCTTCCGACATCAAAGGTGTTGAGGACCTTCATAAACTACCGTTTTCTTATAAGCAGGATTTGAGAGATTACTATCCTTATGGTTTGTTTGCGGAACCTATGAAGAATATTGTGCGTGTTCATGCATCTTCAGGTACAACCGGTAAACAGATTGTTGTAGGTTACACAAGAAAAGACCTTGATATGTGGGCAGATTGTGTTGCACGTATGATGGTTGCAATTGGCCAGACAGATGAATCATTTGTTCAGGTTTCTTATGGTTACGGCTTATTTACAGGTGGTTTGGGAGCTCATGACGGTGCTACTCGTGTTGGTGCAACTGTTATCCCTACATCTGCAGGTAACACTCCAAGACAAATTCAGACTATGATAGATTTTGGTTCAACAGCACTTTGCTGTACCCCTTCTTATGCGATGTACCTTGGTGAAACTATTGAAGAAATGGATGTTAAAGACCAGTTAAAACTTCAGGTAGGTATATTTGGTGCTGAGCCTTGGACAGAAGATATGAGAAGGGAAATTGAGGATAAACTTAATTTGAAGGCTTATGATATTTATGGACTTTCCGAAATTATGGGGCCGGGTGTTTCCTTCGAATGTGAACATCAGTGCGGCATGCATATAAATGAAGATATGTTTATTGCAGAAATTATAGATCCTGATACAGGTGAAGTTTTACCTTATGGCGAAAAGGGAGAATTGGTGTTTACAACAATTACAAAAGAAGGTTTTCCTCTAATAAGATACAGAACTCGCGATATTTGTTCTTTGGAGGCTGAACCTTGTAAGTGTGGCAGAACATTTATAAGAATGAACAAGCCAACCGGCAGAAGTGACGATATGATGATTATCCGAGGTGTTAATGTATTCCCATCCCAGATTGAAGAAGTGCTTCTAAATGTAAGTAATGATGAAATTACACCAAACTATCAAATTATTATAGACCGTGTAAACAATACAGATACATTTGATATCAATGTTGAAATGAGTGAAAAGCTACTTTCTGACGATGTTAAGTCTATTGTAAAAATTGAGAAGGATATAGTAGAAAAATTAAGAAGTACATTGGGTATTGGTGTTAAGGTACATCTTGTTAATCCAAAGTCTATTGAACGTAGTGAAGGTAAGGCTAAACGAGTTATAGACAAGAGAAAATTACACTAATAAAGGAGATTGATTCATATGTTTATTAAGCAGATTTCAATTTTTGTAGAAAATAAATTTGGCAGAATTGCTAAAATCATAGACCTTCTTGGTGAAAATAATATTAACATAAGTGCGCTTTCAATTGCGGATACAACGGATTTTGGTATTTTAAGACTTATTGTTGATAAATCAGAAGAGGCTGTTGCGGTTTTGAAGGAAAGCGGTGTTGCCGCAAAGTGCACCGACGTTATTGCAGTAGCAATTGACGACCAGCCGGGTGGTCTTTCAAAGGTTATGGATACCCTTACAAAGGCGGAAATTACTATTGAATATATGTATGCCTTTGTAGGCAAAAAGGCTGATAAGGCTTTGATGGTTGTAAGAACAGACGATATGGCAAAATCAGTTGAAGCTTTCAAGGCCGGTAACATAGAACTTGTTACATCTGCAGACGTTTATTGATATGATAGACAGAAGCAGAGCCAAAAAAGTTTTTGCCGACTATGTAAACAGTTATGATCTGAATATCGGGCAAAATGCTCTTAAAGTAAAGCATACCTACAAGGTTGCCGATATTTCCGAACAAATAGCCAAAGAACAAGACTTAAGTCCACTTGATGTGGACTTAGCCTGGCTTATAGGGCTTTTGCACGACATTGCAAGGTTTGAACAAAATAAGCGCTACGGTACTTTTAATGATCTTGCCTCTGTTGACCACGCAAATTTGGGTGTGGAAATACTGTTTGCAGGTGGTAAAATACGTGATTTTATTGATGAAACAAATTATGATTATATAATAGAAAAGGCAATTCGTTTTCACAACAAATACCGTGTTGAAGCAGGTCTTGATGACCGCACTATGATGTTTTGCAACATAATCCGAGATGCAGATAAGCTTGATATTTTCAGGGTTAATCAGGAAAGCTTGAAGGAAGATGTTTATGAGGTAAGCGAAGAGGATTTTAAAAAATCTGAATTTTCGGATGCGATTTTTGAAAGCTTTTTCAACGAGAAAGTTGTATTCAAACAACTTAAGAAAAATGCGGTAGACGGTCTTGCCTGCCATTTGTCATTGGTTTACGAGCTTGTGTATCCTGCAAGTGTTAAAATTGCCGTTGAGCAGGGTTATGTGGAAAAAATGATGAGCTTTAAATCTGAAAATGCAAAAGCCAATGAGCAGTTAAAGAAGATGTCCGTCAAGCTTAAGGATTATATAAAGCAAAGACTGGAAAAACAAAATATTATAGAATTGAAATAAAAACTGCTGTGGATTAATCCACAGCATTTTTTTTATCTTCAGCTTTTTTTGCTCTGTACTGTTCCTTAATTTCTTCTATTTCCTCAAAGTGCTTTTCTGCCTTTTTATCTATGTGCTTTTTTCTGGCAGTAAGTATTTTATCACTGAATGAAACTCCCGCAACACCCATATAATATGCAACTACAGACATTGCAATTGTTACAAGTGCCACAATCAAGGAAATAACAAAGGATGTTCTGTTATTGTAAAATCCAATAAATGGCAGGAACCATATTGTATGAATAATTTCCTGAACTGTAAAATTCAAGGCAGGCTTGAAAATTAAAACAATCAGCTCAATTACAAAAGTTATGGTGATGTAAAAACCCATATATCCAATGGCGTTTAAAACTTTGTTTTCTTTTCTCAGGGCATCGTATTTGCCGAATTTCCACATTTCGGAATATACCAGACCAAGAGTAATTACGGATGTTACCACAGAAAACAATGCCTGATTATTTCCGAAAAATGGGCTTAGCGGAACAAACAGAAAACCGCTGACCACAATACCGAGAATATACGCCGCCAAAATTTTTGCATTCTTTTTTAACATAATATCAAAACCTTAAAATTCAATGTATTTTTCGATGTAAGCTTCAAGCTCATCAACAGAAAGTCTTATCTGTTCCATTGTATCTCTGTCACGAACTGTTACACTGTTGTCTGTTTCAGTATCAAAGTCAACAGTTACGCAAAGAGGAGTACCAATTTCGTCCTGTCTTCTGTATCTCTTACCAATTGAGCCGGATTCATCATATTCACACATGAATTTCTTTGTAAGCTTTTGATAGATTTCTGTAGCCTGTTCAAAAAGTTTCTTTGAAAGAGGAAGAACAGCCACTTTAATAGGTGCAAGTGCAGGGTGGAAATGCATTACAACACGTGTGTCATTTTCACCAACTGTTTCTTCATCATATGCTTCACAAAGGAATGCAAGAGTTACTCGGTCTGCACCCAATGATGGCTCAACAACGTAAGGAATGTATCTCTTATTTGTGTCAACAGGGTCAATGTATTCCATAGTTTCGCCTGATGTTTTTGCGTGTTGGCTAAGGTCATAATCTGTTCTATCAGCAATACCCCAAAGTTCACCCCAACCAAATGGGAACATAAATTCAAAGTCTGTTGTTGCTTTTGAATAGAAGGCAAGTTCTTCAGGCGAGTGGTCGCGAAGTCTTAGGTTTTCTTCCTTGATGTTAAGTGAAAGCAACCAATCTCTGCAGAAGCCTCTCCAGTATTCAAACCATTCGAGGTCTGTACCCGGTTCACAGAAAAATTCAAGTTCCATCTGTTCAAATTCTCTTGTACGGAATGTGAAGTTACCCGGAGTAATTTCATTACGGAATGACTTACCAACCTGTGCAACACCGAAAGGAACTTTCTTGCGGCTTGTACGTTGGATGTTTTTAAAGTTTACGAAAATACCCTGAGCAGTTTCTGGTCTTAGATAAATTTCGCTTGAACTATCTTCTGTAACACCCTGGAATGTTTTAAACATTAGGTTAAATTTTCTAATATCTGTAAAATTAAGTTTTCCACAGTCTGGACATACAATGTTATTTGTTTTAATGTAGTCAAGCATTTGTTCGTTTGTCCAGCCGTCTGCAACTGTGCCGTCAAAATCTTCTATCAGTTTATCTGCACGGTGGCGTGTTTTACATTCTTTACAGTCGATAAGTGGGTCGGAAAAACCGCCTACATGGCCTGATGCAACCCATGTTGTAGGATTCATAAGTATAGCAGAATCAAGACCAACATTATACTGTGATTCCTGTACGAATTTTTTCCACCAAGCTTTTTTTACGTTATTTTTAAGTTCAACACCAAGTGGACCGTAATCCCATGTGTTTGCCAAGCCTCCATAAATTTCAGAGCCTGGATATACAAAGCCTCTGCCCTTACACAAGGATACGATTTTTTCCATAGTTTTTTCCTGATTTAACATAATTCTCTCCAATCCGCCACTGGCTGTGGCAAAAAATTTGAGGTTTCTTTCATAAAAAAGATCTACCTATTGTATTATATAATACCTTATGTATAGGGTATTTGTCAATAGTTGGGGGATTTTAAATGAAAGAAAGACTTAGTGCAGTGATGGTTTTAATCGGTACATTTATTGGGGCAGGTTTTGCATCCGGACAGGAGGTTTTGCAATATTTCGGTGTATTTGGGAAATTTGCAATTTTTGGTGTTGCAATAAGCTGTTTTTTAATGGGGATATTTATTTATAGTGTTGCAGATAATATAATGTGCATGGGGGAAAAAGAGTATCTAAATTCACTATGTAGCCATAAATGGATGAAAATTATGCTTAATTGTTATATGCTTTTAATGTTTTCAACTATGATAACGGCTTTTGGTGAAAGTGTTGAACAGGTATGGAATATACCTAAAATATACGGAGTTGTATTAATTGATGTTCTAACTTGTTTGATTTTGTATTTTGGTGCACAAGGGTTAATAAGGTTTAATAGTCTCGTAACTCCTCTTATTATCGGAGGAATTGTTTTTTCGTTCTTTGTATGTAATTGTACAGAGGTTTTTGAATATAATAATTTTATTTCTTCTGCAGTTGTATATACATCATATAATGTAATTTCTATGCCTTTTGTTATTACAGGACTTAATAATATGCTTAAGACAAAAAAAGATAATATAATTTGTTCCGGTATATTTGGATTGGTTGTATTTGGACTTTCTTTGTGTATGCTTAATATATTGAAAAATGCAGATGCTTCAGTATCTATACCTCTATTAAGTGCGGTTGACGGGAAATATGCATTGGTAGTTGTAGCCATACTTGCACTTTCTATGATTACAACTGCCGTTTCAAATGGATATGGATTTGAAGAAAATATTTTCTTAAACAAAAAGATAACTATATTGTTTCTTGGTGTTTTTGGCATAGTGTTTTCTGCTTTTGATTTTTCATTTATAGTAGGAAGTTTATATAGATTTTTTGGCATTATGGGAATATATATATTAATAAAAAATTTTTATATATTTGCGAAAAACAGAGAAAAACCGCGAAAAATTAAGAAAACATTTAATAATAGGTTTTAATCATTTATAATTGCCTATAACTGGAATTGATATGTAGAGTCATTTTGTGTATAATATAATCCGTTGCCGACAAATTCGGGGTTTAGCGCAGTTTGGTAGCGCACCTGGTTTGGGACCAGGGGGCCACAGGTTCAAATCCTGTAACCCCGACCACTTTTTTTAAAGCCAAAAAGTGTTGACATTAGTCAGTTTGTATGGTATACTTTTTAAGTGTTGTGCTGGTGTAGCTCAATTGGCAGAGCAGCTGATTTGTAATCAGCAGGTTGCGGGTTCGAGTCCCATCACCAGCTCCACTTTTTATATTTTAAAATGGAGAGGTTCCCGAGTGGCCAAAGGGGGCAGACTGTAAATCTGTTGTCAACGACTTCGGTGGTTCGAATCCACCTTCTCCCACCAAACAAATAAGGACTTGCGAAAGCAAGTCCTTATTTGTTTGTGTTTGTGTCCTCAGGACACAACATCGTTTGACCGCTTGCGGTCAACATCATTTTGTGCGTAGCACAAACATCATTCCGCCTTGGCGGACACAAAACGAGGTTGCTATTCGGCAAAACTGTTCATAATGCCTTTTTTAGCTATGTTTGACTTGTTGTTACAACTACCAAAAAGAATATCAACTAATATTCAACATTGATTTAATTGACTATTTTCTCTGTATATCCTATACTTTGTTTAGCGCACG
>JAZSRE010000117.1:0-16143 GCA_045538345.1 Clostridia bacterium | reverse complement strand
TAAACACCTCATAAAATAAAATTAACATATTACAATTTTCTGTAATATGTTAATTTTTATGCCAAATATTATATTGTTATTTTATTCCTGACATGGGACAATTTTTTATACATATTCCGCAAACCGCACCTCTTCCAATTTGCTGAAATTTGTTTTTCATATATTCACTGCACGCCTTTGCATCATACATTTCCTCACGGGTTATATCATCTTTATAATTAACACCCCTTATAGCCATTGCAGGGCATTTTTCACGGCAAATATTACACTGTCCGCAATCTTTTTCCAAAGGCTTACCAACTTCAAATGGCATATCTGTAAGAATAGTCCCCAAACGCACTGTGGGACCATATTTTTCGGATATAAACAAACAACTTTTACCTATGTAACCAAGTCCCGCAAGCCTTGCGGCAGTTTTGTGAGGAAAGTGTGAAACATAACCACCGGTAGACTGTGATGCCCCAACGCAAATGTAGTTATAACCCATTTTACCAATTTCCAGACCACATCTCAAAAGCACCCTGTCGATATAAGCATTTACAGTGCGGTAATGATGAAAATATTCAAATGTAGGCTTGTCCGTAATTTTACCAAGTACATATTTTGAAAGAGGCACAACAATTGTTATTGCAAATGGAAGTTCATATTCCACCTTTGCAAAACCAACCTCATCAATTCCCTCATTTTCAAATATACTTTTTATTATTTCATTATTTTTCATAAAAATCACCTTTTTTATAATAACATAATTTACAAAAAAAGAAAAGTATGTTATACTATTTGTAATACAAATTTAGGAGAATAACAATGTATCTTGATGATTTTCAAACAAGACTTACAATTTTATATACATTAAAATGTTTTAAAGTTTCTATGACAGACGGTGACTTGCAGTCCGCCCTTGTATGGAATGAAATTTTAGACTACTTTACAATGATGGACTTCCTTATGGACATGGAAAAAATGGGTATGGTGTCTACGGTTTTTATTGATGGTTACATACGATATGACATTACTAAAAAAGGCCATGAAACCCTTAGTATGTTTAAAGACCAGATACCTTTCAGTATTCGAGACAGAATATTTACACTTGCCGACAAGCATCTGGCCAAGTTTGAACGTGGCAGAGAAATTGTTGCAGACATTGTCCCAGTTGACGAACGTAAATATCTTGCAAAATGCGGTATATACGAATTTGGTATGCCACTTATGGAGCTTAGTATATTTGCAGGCACACGCAAACACGCCGAAGAAATTGCTAAAAAATTCGAAAAAGAGTCGGCTTCCCTTTATAAAACAATTTTAGAAAAAATTATTGAATAAAAAGCAGGGTGACCGTTGATTTCACCCTGCTTTTATATTATGCGCATTTTTTACATTTTTTGTAAACCAAGTGTTACCTTTTCGCCGTTAATATCCCACTGCTTTTCGTTGTCGCAGTTTGCATCAAACTTGATTTCATCAGCAAGGACATCTTCCATAATTTCGTCTTTATTTTTAGAGATTATATCCTTAATTTTGTCATTACCGCTTTGGTATAAAACAACGTGGTCCATAACCTCATAACCACTATCCTTACGCATTGTCTGGATTTTACTGATAATTTCTCTGACAAAACCTTCCTCAATTAGCTCATCTGTAAGGTTTGTATCAAGTACAACAGTAATTCCGTAATCACTTGCAGATTCAAAGCCTTCTACCTGTGCAGTTTCAATAAGCAAATCTTCTTTTTCAAGCTCTGCAACAATGTTTGAAAGCTGAAGCTTCAAAACGCCGTTTGCATTAAGCTCATTCATAGCCGAATTTCCGTCTATTTCAGCAAGCGCATTTCTTATTTCCCCAATAAACTTACCATATTTTGGACCTAATGTTCTAAGCTGTGGTTTAAAGCTGTAAGATGTAAAGTTTTCTACATCATCCTTAAATTCAACATTTTTAACATTAAGTTCTTCAGCGATTATAGCCTTGAAAAAGTCGTTAAGTTCAGTGTGAGATTTAACAAACATAGTTCCTATTGGCTGACGGTTTTTGATATTGGCACTGTTACGGCAAGAACGGCCAAGTACAACAATATCAAGAACTTCCTTCATATTTTCTTCAAGTGCCTTGTCAATCCACTCTTCCTTGAAAGCAGGGAAATCGCAAAGATGTACACTTAAAGATGCATTTTTATCAATTGAACATACAAGGTTTCTGTAAATATCGTCTGCCATAAAAGGTATCATAGGAGCAGAAATTTTAGCAAGTTCAACCAATGTTGTATACAAAGTCATATACGCATTAATCTTATCCTGAGTCATTTCCTTACCCCAGAATCTTTCTCTGCTGCGACGAACGTACCAGTTACTTAAGTCGTCAACAAATTCCTGCAAAATTCTTGAAGTTTCAGTAATCTTGTAATTTTCAAGGTTGTTATCAACCTCTTTTATAAGTGTGTTAAGCTTTGACAAAAGCCACTTATCCATAACAGAAAGCTTGTCATAGTCAAGAGAATACTTTGTAGCATCAAAACTGTCAATATTTGCATAAAGTACAAAGAACGCATAAGTATTCCATAAAGTACCCATAAACTTTCTCTGTCCTTCAGTTACTGCTCCAGCATGGAACTTGTTTGGAAGCCAAGGTGCACTGTTTGAATAGAAATACCATCTAATTGCATCTGCGCCAAATGTTTCCAAAGCTTCAAACGGGTCTACTGCATTACCCTTTGATTTTGACATTTTCTGGCCATTCTCGTCCTGTACAAGTCCAAGTACGATAACATTTTTATATGGTGCCTTATTGAAAATCAAAGTGGAAATTGCAAGCAGTGAATAGAACCAACCTCTAGTCTGGTCAACAGCTTCACTTATAAAGTTTGCAGGGAAATTATCTTCAAAAATTTCCTTGTTTTCAAAAGGATAATGCCACTGTGCAAAAGGCATAGCACCAGAGTCAAACCAACAGTCAATAACCTCAGATACACGTGTCATCTGCTTACCACACTCTGGACACTTAATTGTAACCGCATCAATGTATGGTCTGTGAAGTTCTATTTCATCAGGGCAGTTGTCGGACATTTCCTTAAGCTCTGCAATTGAGCCTATTGAATGACGATGTCCGCATTCGCATTCCCAGATGTTTAGTGGAGTACCCCAGTATCTGTCTCGGCTTACTCCCCAGTCCTGAACATTGTTAAGCCAGTCACCGAAACGTCCTTTACCGATACTTTCAGGAATCCAGTTAATTGTGTTGTTGTTTGCAATAAGGTCTTCCTTAACCGCAGTCATCTTAATAAACCATGATTCTCTTGCGTAGTAAATAAGCGGAGTATCACATCTCCAGCAGAAAGGATAATCGTGCTCATATTTAGGAGCATCAAACAAAAGTCCTCTGCCTTCAAGGTCAACCAAAACCTTAGGGTCTGCATCTTTTACAAACAAACCTGCAAAAGGAGTTTCTTCTGTCATTTCACCTTTTGCGTCAACAAGCTGAACGAAAGGAAGGTCATACTTTCTTCCAACATTGGCGTCATCTTCACCAAATGCAGGTGCAATGTGTACTATACCTGTACCGTCAGACATTGTTACATAGCTGTCGCATGTAATGTAATGACCCTTTTTATTCTGCTTTTCACAAATTGGTTTTACGCAGTCAAACAAAGGTTCATATTCCTTATATTCAAGGTCGGTACCCTTGTATGTTTCCAAAACTTCGAAAGCCGGAGCATCTTCTTTAGCAAGACCGCCCAATACCTTATCAAGCAAAGCTTCTGCCATATAGTATGTGTAGCCATCTTTCGCCTTAACCTTACAATAAATTTCATCAGGGTTTACACAAAGTGCAACGTTTGAAGGCAAAGTCCAAGGTGTAGTTGTCCAGGCGAGGAAGTAAGCATCTTCACCCACAACCTTAAAGCGTACAACTGCAGAACGTTCTTTAACATTTTTATACCCCTGTGCCACTTCGTGAGAAGAAAGGGGAGTTCCGCAACGAGGGCAGTAAGGCACAATCTTAAAGCCTTTGTATAAAAGACCTTTATCCCATATCTGCTTAAGCGCCCACCATTCAGACTCAATAAATTCATTGTGATATGTTACATAAGGGTCGTCCATATCAGCCCAGAAACCAACTGTGTTGGAAAAATCTTCCCACATACCCTTATATTTCCATACACTTTCCTTACAGTGCTTGATAAATGGTTCAAGACCATATTTTTCAATTTGTTCCTTACCGTCAAGACCAAG
Organism: Clostridia bacterium; assembly: GCA_045538345.1. Taxonomy (GTDB): domain Bacteria; phylum Bacillota; class Clostridia; order Monoglobales; family Firm-18; genus CAZNKU01. The sequence goes on along the minus strand of JAZSRE010000117.1, from coordinate 11,917 downwards.
CATTTTTTCAACTTCAAGTTCAACAGGAAGGCCGTGTGTATCCCAACCTGCTTTTCTTAAAACCTTGTAGCCCTTCATTGTACGGTATCTTGGAATCATATCCTTAATAACTCGAGTCAATACATGACCAATATGAGGCTTACCATTAGCTGTTGGCGGGCCGTCATAAAAAGTATATGTATCCCCCTCTTTTCTTACATCAATGCTCTTTTCAAATATTTTATTTTCGTTCCAGAACTTTAAAATTTCCTTTTCTCTTTCCACAAAACTCAAGTTTGTAGAAACCTTGTTGTAAAGCATTGCAAATCCTCCTTGTAATTTACATTGTTAAAAAAAGACTCCGTCCGTAATAGGACGAAGTCAAAATCGTTATACCACCTATTAACATACCATCATATGCCTTTCTTTTACGCAGAAAATACGGCTTGGCTTAATTGCACACGCTTTCAGCCTCGCAACTCGGAAGTGATATTCAAACCCACATACTCGGCACCGGGCTTACACCGCCCCCGGCTCGCTACCGCCTTTTTAAAAGGTCCTACTGTCTTCGTCATAGTTTTTATTATTAAATTCAATTAAGTATAGCACAATAGTACAACTTTGTCAAACCTTAATTATCCTCAGAGTTTAAAAGGTATTCAATTTCCTGAGTGTTAAAATCGTGCATACCACATTCATCTTTTTCTTCTGAAGGCTCTTCCTTTTCTTCCTCAACTGCTTCTTCCACATCTACTTCTGAAGTTTCAGGCTGAATTTCTTCAACAGTTTCAATCTTTGTTTCTTCTATTTCCTTTTCAACATCCTCAACTTCCAAAAGAGCTTCCTTCATACCTCTTATTTCCGAAAGAGTTTTATCAGATGTAGCAGCTTGCTTTAAAAGACCAAGCTGAGATTCCAAAAGTGCAGTCATTTTAGCTGTGTATACGTCAATACCGCGTTTTAATTCTTCGTATCTGTATTCAAGCTTTTTAACCTCTTCAAATGAACCTGCAATAATTTCCTTTGCCTTGTTGTTAGCATCTGCAATTATGTTAGCTGCCTTTTCTTCTGCATTTTTCTGCACCTGTTCACCTGCAGTCTGAGCAACAACCAAAGTACTCTGCAAAGTATTTTCAATACTTTTGTACTGGTTAAGAGTTTCTTCAAGCTTTGTTATTTTATCCTTACTTTCCATATTATCTTTAAAAAGTTTTTCATAGCCGTCTATAACAAGGTTTAAAAAATCTTCAACCTCCTGCATAGAATAGCCATTAAAAGCCTTTTTAAACTCTTTGTTTTGAATATCAAGTGGAGTCAACATAAATTTAATTCCTTTCTAACACTTACTTAAATAAAACGTCGCAACGTAATAAAAGTTCTACCCTTTTTAGATGTTCCTCCAATACTATAAAATAAAATTCTCCCAAATCCGTGAACAGAAAGTATATCACCTTCACAGGGTTTAAAATCAGGTTTTTCCTTAACCTCCCAATTTACGCTTACAGCACCCTTTTGAATAAGCCCGCATGCATCAGAACGGGAAATACCCGCCCCCACACTTACAATGGCATCAAGGCGTATTGAACTTACACTGTCGGTAATTTCTTTGAATTTTTTTGGCGGAACAGAAATGTCGACAAAATCCGAAACAGAAAGCACAACCCCACAGTTTCCTATTTTTTCAATTTGCGACACTATATAATCGGCAATATCTTCTGTGCAAAATATGTAACCACAATGGTCGCACACCACAATATCACCGATTTTTTCTCTTTTAATACCAAGGTTTAAAACAGCACCCATATAATCACGGTGAGAAAGACGGCTTTTATTTTTAGTCTGTGCACATATAACCTTTATGGGTATATCCTCATGCTGAGGATATAAATAATCAGGGTAGGAAACCATCATACACCTTTCGGCCTCATCATAACCGCCATAAAACCCATAGGCCACATTAAAAGCCGATACAACCTTTTTAGCCAAATTAATCTCATGTCCGTTTAAAAATTGGGTAGTTCTTATTATATTTTTTTCTTCCGTAGCCGAAAGTGCATCAATAATTCTTGATATAAGAATTTTATCTTCATCAGTTTCTGCCACGTTCATCAACTTTTTTCTGTCCATATTAAATTAAAAACCCAATGAAAATTCTTATTAAAAGTTTTTGAATAAACTGCATTAAAAGTAGTGCAATCATCGGTGAAAAATCAACAGGTAAATTTATATTAAAGCTTTCCACAAGCTTACGGCAAGGTGCAAGCACAGGCTCTGTTGCTTTGTAAACCCATTCCGTCAACTTGTTATATACAGGGAAAAATGACAAAATACATCTTGCCAGTATTAAAAGTTCGTAAATATAAAATATTGTTGATATTAAGCTTATAACTGTACGAATTAACAAAAGGTCACCTTCTTAGTAGTTCCAGGGAAAAACGCCCTTGCTTCTAAGTTCGTCTTTAAAATCACCCATAATACCCACATTATAAGGAGCAATAAGGAATATGCCTGTTGAAATTTTTTGAATGTTGCCGTCAAGAGAATATACTGCGCCGCTTAAAAAGTCAACAATACGTCTTGCTATTTCCTTTTCTACCCCTTCAAGGTTAATAACAACCGGTTTTTTCTGCTTAAGATGTTCAGCAATATCCTTAGCTTCATCAAAGCTTTCAGGAGTAACAACAACAACCTTAAGCTGTGTTGTAGTATTGATATTTACAACTTTACCTTTTTTTACAGCAAAATCAGGTTCTTCCTTCTTTTCACTTTCAAAATACACTTCGTTTTCAACCTCATCATCTGCGCCTGTAAAAAAATTTGTCATTTTGTCAATAATACTTGCCATTTTAAAATCCTCCTATATGTTATAATTTCGTTTACCAAATATACTTGTCCCAATACGTACCATATTGGACCCCATTTCTATGGCTGCCTCAAAATCTCCCGACATACCCATAGACAAATATTCCATAGATATATTATCATATTTTTTTCGTGAAATGTCAACAAATAAATTGTTACAAATTTCGAAATATTTTTTATTCTCATCCAAATCTGCATAAAGAGAACCTATGGTCATAAGTCCTTTAACCTTCACACATTCCATACCTTCGGCAAATTCAAGCATTTTTTCAACTTCATCAATATCCATACCCGACTTTGTAGCCTCGTTGGAAATATTAACCTGCAAAAGAATATCCTGGTGTAATTCATGTGCTTTGCAGTACCTTTCAAGCTCTTCCATAAGTTTTAATGAATCAACCGAATGAATAAGCTTTGTTTTTCCTGCAACATATTTTATTTTGTTACTTTGAAGCTGTCCAATCTGATGCCAGTTTACATTTTGGATAACCTTTGACTTATCCCTTATTTCCTGGGGTCTGTTTTCTCCAAAATCTGTAAGTCCAAGCAAAACCGCTTCCTGTATAAGAGGAATATCAACAGTTTTTGATACTGCAACAAGGTGTATATCTTCCCCGCATCTACCGCTTTTTCTTGCAGCACAGTCTATGCGGTACTTTATGTCATTTATGTTTTCAGCTATACTCAAACTGAATCACCTTCTTTAATATTTTTGTCCGAAATTATTACCTCATCATAAAGAAGCAAGTTGTTTTTTGCAGAATTATCCACCTTTATAATTACATAAGCGTCATCAGAATAAAGAACCAAAACATCTCTTCTCCTTACAACACCCTCACTGTTTACATACACATAATAATTACTGTCCTGGTCTATGTGAACCGCATTTTTGGAAACCTTAAAGCCCTTATAAGTTTTTCTTATAATTTCCGCTTTTATCTTTCTTGTTGTATACATACCTGTAAACATACTTCGGCTTTTTATTACAAGTGCACATTTACCATCAGCAGGCTCTGATATATTATAAATAACCCCACTTAGGGTATCGTTTGATATGTCAGTAAACCTTATGGATACACTATCTCCTTTTTTCATATCCATAAGCCATTCTTCATCAACTATGGCTGTGTAATACCATTCATAATTATTTATTATTTTAAGACAAGGCTGGTCTTTTTCAACCTCGTCAGGACTATTAGGGTTTGATGCGGGAGAATTTTTAATGTATTCAGGAGTAATTTCATCAAGCTTTTTTATACTGTAATACTCTTCACAACCATCAATTTGCGAACACATAACCCCGGCACTTAAAGAAAATATTCCTGTTGCTCTTCCCGATATTGACCTTTCAAGTTCGCTTCTTCTTGCAACAAGCTTTTCAAGCGTTGTTTTAACAGCTTCACTTTTGCCTGTATCCTTGCGTATAAGACGTATTATATCGTCCTTATACTGCCCTACATTTGATACATCTCCGCCATAAACCGCACGGTTAATCATATCAATATCATTTTCAATTTGTGATGAACCGCCTGTAACTCCACCGGCAAACAGGTTTTTTTCAACACTGCTTCCTTCAATTTCGTTAATGTGGCTATTTATGGTTGAAAGTTCACTTTTAACCTCATCGCTTACGTCCCCACTGTATACTATGGCAACCTTAAATCCTCTTGCCACCCTTTCGCCCTCGTTGGCGTGAAAGCTAAGTACCCCCGCTTCAGGAGAAGTTAATACAGACTCGTCTCTTATTATAAAACCGCTTACCTGAGTTTTATCCTCCGCAGTACCTATCATAACGGTTTCAACTTCAACATCCTTGGTTTGTCTGCCACTAAAAATGTACAGTATAATAAATACTGCAATAATAGCTAAAACCGCAATTATAAGTTTTTTGTTATTCCCTTTATCCTTGCTTTTTTTGGCTGACATTTTTTCACCACCGTCTAAATATTTTGAAGAATTTCTAAAACCTCGTCAATGCTCTTAACCCAGTTTATTTTCTCATTACGCCTGTACCAGGTAAGTTGTCTTTTAGCATATCTGCGACTACCTTGTTTTATCTTATCCAAAGCCTCATCAATACTTATTTTTCCCTTTAAATATTCTACCATTTCCTTATATCCTATTGCCTGCATAGCAGTACAATTTTCATCAATTCCCATATCCATAACGCGTTTTACTTCATCTAAAAGGCCATTTTCAACCATAATATCAACGCGTCTGTTAATTTTGTCATACAAAACTTCCCTGTCAACATCTATTGCAAACATAGTTGTATTATACGGTGAAGGTACACTTCGCGAATGTTCATTGTGCCATGTAATTGTCTTACCTGTAAGATGATAAACCTCAAGTGCACGAATTATGCGTTTTCGGTCTGCAACTGCAATTTTTGACGCACTTTCAGGGTCAGTTTCCAAAAGCATATTGTGTATATACTCATTTCCCTTTTCATCAGCGAGTTTATCCATTTTTGCACGATAAATTTCATCTGCCTCTATTTCCGAAAACTGTATGTTGTTTACAAGTGAATCCACATAAAGTCCTGTACCGCCTACCATAATAACGGGCTTGCCCTTCGCATGCACCTTGTCTATTGCCTCTTTTGCAAGTTCACAATATTTTGCAACCGAAAAATGTTCATCAGGCATAACAACATCAATAAGATGATGAGGAATACCCTGACGTTCATCCATATCAGGCTTTGCAGTACCTATATCCATATACTTATATATCTGCATAGAATCTGCATTTACAATTTCTGCGCCCAAAATTTTGGCAAGTTCAACGGACATTGCGGTTTTCCCCGATGCAGTAGGCCCTGTTATAACTATTAAATCTTTAATATTTATCAGTCCTTACTGTATACGCTTGAACATCTTTTCAAGCTCGTATTTTGTAATTTTAACTATAATAGGCCTTCCGTGAGGGCAAGTGTTGACTCCCCCTTCTGAAACAAACAAGCGCACAAGCTGGTCAATTTCCTTGTCGGAAAGCTTTTTATTTGCCTTAATAGCCGCCTTGCAGGCTATTGTGTGAATATTTTCTTCCATATAGTCTGTGGAAGAATTATTTATTATATCAAGTATCACATTTTTAATATCATCATCCCGAAGGCTTACAGGTACCTGACGTACAAGCACCGTATTGCTTCCAAAATCATCCACAACAAAGCCAAATTTTTCAAGTTCTTCCTTTTTGCTTTCCACTGCATCATACTCACTTGCTGAAAGTGTAACCGCAACAGGTGATAAAAGCACCTGAAATGCCATTTCCTTTTCGCTGTTCATACGCATAAGTCTTTCGTAAATCATACGTTCGTGAGCAGCATGCTGGTCCATAAGCAAAACTTCGTTGTCAAGTTCTAAAATAATATAGGTGTCAAAAAGCTGACCTATAATTTTATAACTGTATTTATTTTCATTTTCCAATATTTCTATCTTGGGTTCTTCCATTACAAAGCTTTTGATTATTTCAGCTGTATCGGAATTTAAAGGTGGCTTAGAAGCTTTTACAATTTCTGTTTTAGGTTTAAATTCCTTAGGAACAGAAACTTCAACCTTTTTAACAGGCGTAAATGTTGTAAATGATGGTCTTTGTACATTTACAGGCTTTGTTTCTATTTTAATCTCAGTTTGTTCAACCTTTGGTTTTTCAATGGCTACAGGTCTGTCAAAGCTTACATAACGAGATTTTATCTTTTCTCTAATTTCGTCATTTTCTTTAAGCAACGCATTTTTTACTGCCCAGTATACCTCGTCGCAAACCTGACGTTCGTTTACAAACTTAACCTCTTGTTTAGTTGGATGTACGTTTATATCCACCATCTCAAAAGGTATTTCAATATTCATTACATAAAAAGGAAACTTCCCAACCATTATGTTGTTTTTATAAGCATTTTCCACCACTGCGGTAATTGCTCTGTTTTTAACATATCTTCCATTTACAAAAACAGTTTGAAAAGCACGGTTACCTCGTGATATTTCCTTTTTGCCCACATAACCGCTTATCTTTACCACCTGGCTACTGTTTGAAAGCTCTAAAACACCCTTTGCATAATCTCTGCCGTATACGGCATATATACAGGATTTAAGCTCTCCGTCACCGCTTACAAAAAGTTTTTCCTTTTCGTCAACTATGTATCTTACACTTATGTGAGGATTTGCCATAACAAGCCTTTCAACAATGTCGGTAATATAGCTTGCCTCCGTAGAATCTTTTTTCAAAAACTTCATACGTGCAGGGGTATTGAAAAAAAGATTTTTTACAACAACAGTTGTACCCACAGGGCAACCTACTGTTTCTTCACTTAAAAACTGCCCTCCGCTAATTTCAAGTTTCGTACCGTTTTCGTCCTCTGTTTTAGACATTATTTCCACATTTGAAACTGCCGCAATACTTGCAAGCGCTTCACCTCTGAAGCCTAAAGTTTTAATGGAAAACAGGTCATTTTCGTCAACTATCTTACTTGTGGCATGTGGCAAAAAGGCTGTTTTAATATCCTCAGGGGATATACCACAACCGTTGTCCGTAACACGCATATATGTTATACCGCCGTGTTTAATTTCAATAATAAGGCTTGTAGCACCTGCGTCTATGGAATTTTCCACCAATTCCTTTATTACGGAAGCAGGGCGTTCAACAACCTCACCGGCAGCAATTTTATTTGCCATTTCATTTGTAAGAATGTTTATTTTCTTCATACTTTATCAGCCTCTGTTTTAAGTTCATAAAGTTTGTTAAGTGCCTCAATAGGTGTAAGGGTAGTTACATCCATTTTTTGCAGTTTATTTATAATTTCCTGTCCGCCAAATGTATTAAATCCAAGCTGAGCATCTTCCGCCACTGTCTTTTTAGGCGTACTCTGTGTAATATCGGTGTTTATAACCGACAATTTTTCCACAATTTCCTTTGCACGGATTATAACATCATTTTTTACACCCGCAAGCTTTGCAACTTCAATACCGTAGCTTTCGTCTGCCCCGCCCTGGATAATCTTGCGTAAAAATATTATGTCATCTCCGCGTTTTTTTACTGCTATACAATAGTTTTTAACACCATCTAACTTATCTTCAAGCTCTGTAAGCTCGTGATAATGTGTTGCGAAAAGTGTTTTCGCACCAAGTTTTTTAAGGTCTGCAATATATTCAACAACCGCCCAGGCAATTGAAAGTCCGTCGTAAGTAGAAGTGCCTCTGCCAATTTCATCAAGTATAAGCAAACTGTTTTTGGTGGCATTGTCAAGTATGTTTGAAACCTCATTCATTTCCACCATAAATGTACTTTGTCCTGAGGCTAAATCATCACTTGCACCCACACGGGTAAATATTTTATCAACTATACCTATTTCAGCACTTGATGCAGGTACAAAGCTTCCTATCTGTGCCATAAGCACAATTAAAGCAACCTGACGCATATATGTAGACTTACCTGCCATATTAGGCCCTGTTATAATTGAAACTCTGTCAACTGGACTTAGGAAAGTGTCATTAGGTATAAAAAGCTGACCTTTTAAAACACGCTCCACAACAGGGTGTCTGCCGTCTTTTATATCTATTTTGTCCGACATATTCACAAGAGGCATTGTGTAGCTGTTTTTAACTGCAACCTCCGCAAGTGAACAAAGTACATCAAGCTCCGAAAGTGCTTTTGCAGTTTGCAAAATACGTTCATTTGCACCGGCAACCTTGTCGCGTATTTCACAGAATATAGAATATTCAAGTGCACAAATTCTTTCTTCTGCACCCAAAATGCTATTTTCAATTTCTTTAAGTTCACCGGTAATATATCGTTCCCCTGTTGTAAGGGTTTGTTTGCGGATATATGTATCAGGCACAAGGCCGATATTGGACTTTGAAACCTCAATGTAGTAACCAAAAACCTTGTTAAACCCAATTTTTAAATTTTTTATTCCCGTCTTTTCCCTTTCCTGATGTTCTATTGTGGCAAGCCATTGTTTGCCCTCTGTCATAGCCTTGCGGTAAAGGTCAACATTTTCGTCATAACCCTCACGGATTATTCCTCCCTCTTTAATTGTAATTGGAGGATTTTCAATAATTGCCATTTCCAAAAGCTTGCAAATATCCTGCATACTGTCAATATTTTCAACAACTGAACGGTTAATTGCAGATGTTAACTTTTGTGCACTCTCTATAATATCAGGCAAAGGCTCAAATGAAGCCTTTAGTGCAAGCAAATCTCGACAGTTTGCACTGCCTGTAAGAACACGGCTTATAAGCCTTTCAATATCTTGAATTTTTGAAAGACTTTCTCTTATTTCAGAACGTACAATGGTGGATTTCAAAAGTTCATCCACACCATTAAGACGGTTGTTTATACTTGCTATATTAAGCAACGGCTTGTCTATCCACGCCTTTAAAAGACGTGCGCCCATAGATGTCTTTGTATCATCAAGGACCCACAAAAGCGAGCCTCGTCTTTTTCCATCACGCATTGTAGCGGTAATTTCAAGATTTCTCTTAGAAGAAAAATCAATATCCATATATTGTTCAGCCGTGTAAAAATCAATAGTTTTAATTTGCGGAAGTTTACACATCTGTGTTTTTGAAAGGTATTCAAGCATTGCCCCTATTGCCGAAACTGCAAATTCAAATCCGCTTTCGGGGATATCTTCAACATTATCTCCAAACTGATTTTTTAATTTTTCTGCCACAAAATCATCATTAAATACATAATCATCCTCAGCCTGGGCAGAACAACCTAAACGTTCACTTATAAAAGAAACCAATGACGCATTTTCAATAAATTTTCTGTTGCATATAATTTCACTTGGGTTGTAACGTGAAAGTTCACTTATAACGTCTCCCTTGTTGCAGGCAATTTGTGTTGCATAAAGGGCACCTGTTGTAATATCCGCAAATGCCATACCAACCAAATCATCACCGCAACAGATTGAACACAGGTAGTTGTTGTTTTTTTCATCCAGTAATTTGGAATTTGTAACAGTACCTGCAGTTACAACGCGTATAACTCCGCGTTTTACAATGCCTTTTGCAGCAGAAGGGTCTTCAATCTGTTCACAAATTGCAACCTTGTAGCCCTTTTCAATAAGCTTGTCTACATACTGTTCCGCAGCATGATACGGAACCCCGCACATAGGCGCACGTTCTTCCTGCCCGCAATCCTTACCTGTCAAGGTAAGCTCAAGCTCCTTAGAACAAGTAATGGCATCTTCGTAAAACATTTCGTAAAAGTCCCCAAGCCTGAAAAACAGAATTGCATCCTGATACTTTTCTTTTATTTCAAAATATTGTTGCATCATTGGAGATAATTTTGCCATTGTTATCTCTTTCCCTTCAAGTAAAACTTTTTACATCCCCGTTTGGAATAGGAAAAATTGTTCAGAATGAACAAACCAGACCCAAGCTTGCTTGGGGAGTCCCCGAAGGCGTACTAAGGTACGTCGAGGGTCGGTTTGTTTATCAATGGACAATTTTTACATTCCAAATTAGTGGCAACCACCGCAGGAACCACAATTTCCTGAACAACCGCCTTCGTCAGCAGGATTAATGTATGATGCCACAATTGCATTTATCTGGTCCATCATATCATTAAAATTCTGCATAGCTTCCATAAAGTCAGCAATAGCTTTAGTGTTGTTAAGCTTATCAACTTCCTTTTCCATTTCGTTGCGTATTTCCTGCATTCTTTCGTTTGAAATACCAGGTTCGGAAGCTTCTTTTATAAGCTGGTCGCGTTTTCTGTTATAATTCATAAGCACCAAAGCAGCCTCACCGTCTGCTGACTGTGCTTCACGTGTTTCATTAACCTTTTTAAATTCTTCACTTTCTGTAATCATTAAACCAAGTTCGTGTGCTTTTTCAAATACATTCATTTTAAATTCTCCTTTTCCACAATCTCACCTGTAAGCGCCCATGTAGCCGCTTTTGTAATTTTCACATTTACTATTTTACCTATATTATCGGGATTACCCTTAAAATTAACAACTTTATTTTCGGTAGTTCTTCCTGTCAACACATTTTCATCGGTACGGCTTTTGCCTTCAACAAGAACTTCCACCACAGTATCCTGAAGCTTCATATTGATATCGTGCAGTATCTGTGCCTGTGTATCCACAAGTTTGTCAAAATTCCTTTTTATTTCTTCCCGGGAAAGGGCAAAATCCATTTCAGCTGCAGGTGTGCCCTTACGTTTTGAATAGATAAAGTTATACACCATATCGTATCCAACTTTTTTTACAACATCTAAAGTATCTTCAAAATCCTCATTTGTTTCTGTTGGAAAACCTACTATAATATCCGTAGATATTGCAAGACCGGGCATAGCGGTACGTATTTTATCTATTAAAGCAAGGTACTGTTCTTTGGAATATTTTCTGTTCATATCCTTAAGTACCTTGGTGCTTCCGCTTTGCAATGGTACGTGAAGTTGTTTGCATACTTTAGGGTTGGATGCCATTTCTGCAATAAGCTTGTCGGTAATATCCTTTGGATGAACAGATACAAAACGTATACGCTCTATACCGTCAATTTCACTTACAAGGTGTAAAAGGTCTGCAAAATCCATTTCACCGCAGTCCTTACCGTATGAATTTACATTTTGCCCTACAAGGGTTATTTCCTTGTAACCCTGTGCCGCCAGGCCTTCACATTCTGCCAAAATGTCTGTGTGTAAACGGCTTCTTTCTCTTCCTCTTACATAAGGTACTATGCAGTACGAACAAAAATTGTTGCAACCGTACATTACAGATACAGACGCCACAATATTGCTTCCTCTTACACGGCTTATATTTTCTGCCACATAACCGTCAGCTTCCTCAACATCTATAACACGCTTATTAATTGCACTGTACATAATCTGCGGAAAGCGGTGTAGCGAATGTGTACCAAATATCATATCCACATGCTTGTATCGTGATTTTATGCGGTCTACAATGTGGTTTTGCTGTATCATACAACCACATATACCAATAAGCATTTCCGGGCGTTCCTTTTTTATATTTTTAAGAGCACCCAAAAAACCGAAAACCTTAAGTTCCGCATTTTCACGTACTGCACAGGTGTTGAAAATAACGACATCTGCAGTTTTGGAATTGTTG
>JAZSRE010000049.1:0-4954 GCA_045538345.1 Clostridia bacterium | reverse complement strand
CTTTCTGCTTGACGACCCAATGCTTTGCATTCGGTACCCGTCTGCGCACCTTTTGCTAAAAAACAGTCATTCAGACTGTTTTTCTTTACGCAAAACTCTCTCAGGGTTCGAATCCCCCCTAAATAAAAAATCGTAGCTATGCAGTTGCATTGCTACGATTTTGGTGATCCATCGGGGATTCGAACCCCGGACACCTTGATTAAAAGTCAAGTGCTCTACCTACTGAGCTAATGAATCATATTAAATTTTAGTGGCTGGGCTGGTTGGACTCGAACCAACGAAATGCAGGAATCAAAATCCTGTGCCTTACCGACTTGGCTACAGCCCATTATATTAGTGGGGTGGATAGACGGATTCGAACCGTCGGCCTCCAGAGCCACAATCTGGCGCTCTAACCAACTGAGCTATACCCACCATAAGAAAAATGGCGCGCCTGAAGAGATTCGAACTCCTGACCCACTGCTTAGAAGGCAGTTGCTCTATCCGACTGAGCTACAGGCGCATACAACCAACCTCTCTATGGGCTGGGAACCTAACAAAATGTTAGTGGAGCGGGTGATGGGAATCGAACCCACACAATCAGCTTGGAAGGCTGAGATTCTACCATTGAACTACACCCGCATACAGGCTGAGTTATTCGTCCCTGGTTCTCATCAGCGGACCTTTATTATTATATACACAAAAACATTGTTTGTCAATAGTTTTTTTAAAAAAATTTAACTTTTTTTGTAAATTATAGTGTATTATCTATTTTTTCAAATATTCCTTATTATATTCACAAAATCTATTCTTATAAAAAAGCAAAGGGTGTAAAAAACACACCCTTTATTTTATACTATTTAACGGATTTTATGAATTTAACTATTCCTTCATTACCTTTTTCTGTATTTTTAAACACGCCACAGTTTTCAAGGATTTTACCAAATATAATTCCTATTTCCTCTTTCTTAGCATCATCAAGATTATATTCGGTTGTAAGTCTTGGTGGTAAAACAGCAAGACCCATTGCCTCAATAAGACCAATGTTTTCTTTTTTGATATGATGGTATTCTGCATGTGGATGGAAAATACCAAGAGGGTGTTCTTCTGTTGTCCTGTTATTTCTAAGAATAAGGTCAAGCTCAAATTTGCCGTTTCTCATTCTTGCAATTGGGGTAATTGTGTTGTGAGGCGCATCTGTATGGGCATAAATATCATTTTCCTCATCTGTATATGCCCTCCATGCGGAAAGTATTTTACTTGCAAGCTCCTGAAGTCTTAATCTATCAGCGCATGCAATTCGGATTGTAGAAAGCGCCCAGTCAACTACACAGGAATCTACATCATCATAACCTTCAAATTTTACATCAATTCTCGAACCGCACTTTGCCATAGGAAATTCATAATTACCTCCCTGATAATGGTCGTGAGTAAGTATTGAACCTCCAACAATTGGCAAATCTGCATTTGAACCTATAAAATAATGTGGGAATTTTTCCACAAAGGCAAGAAGTCTGCCGAATGTTTCATTTGTAATTGCCATAGGTGCGTGCTCGGAATTCAAAAGAATACAATGCTCGTTATAATATCCGTAAGGTGAATACTGCAGGCACCATTTTTCGTCATTTATTTCAACAGGTATTATTCTGTGATTACTTCTCGGCGGATGGTTTGAATGCCCCTCAAAGCCAACATTTTCAACACACAAAAGACATTTCGGGTAGCCTGTCTGCTGAACTTTTTTTGCATTTGCAATATCCCTTGGGTCCTTTTCAGGCTTTGAAAGATTTATTGTAATATCAAGGTCACCATACTCTTTTGTATTTGTTTTCCAAACTATATTTTTCTTAAGTCTTTCTGTCATTATATAGTTATTATTCTTTGAAAGTTCAAAGAACCAGTCCGTTGCAACCTTCGGACCTTCCTGATACTTTTCATAAAATGTCTTTGTTACTGCCGAAGGCATTGGTGTAAAGCAATCCATAATATCTGTTGAAAGAATATCACGGTATGTAACAGAATTAACCTCAAGCTTGCCGTTTTCATCGGCAAAGTCAAGTATTGGTGCAAGAATTTCTTCAATATTTGAATGAGGAGCATATTCTTCTCTTTCAAAAGAAGTTCCGCCAACAAGGTTAAGAATTCTGTTTACAACATATACCACATCTTCTTCTGCTATCAGCTTTTTATCCAAAGCATAATCTATAAGTTCACTTAAGCTTTTATTAATCATTTCGCACCTCTTATTTTACAACCATAACAGAAACGCCGTCAGGAATTGCTGTTACCTTTGCATCCTTATTACCCAAAATTTCATACGCCTTTTCCATGGCCTCATCAAGAGAATGAGCAGGAATCATATGATAAGCCTTTATCATATCGTCAGGTGCATCGGAAACATAAACAACTGAACTGTTTTTAAGAATTCTTGTAAGAATCTGTGTCATCCATTGGTCTGTAAGTGTTTCATTTCTGCCTCTTGCCATAAGCTTTGCTTCAATTTTGTCAAGGTCATCAAATTCTGCCATCTGATGGTAGAAATGGTCACCGCCTGTACCGTCATTACACTTTGAAAGCATAATGATAACGCCGTCCTTTTTAACAGTAGCTTCAGCAGCTGTCATCCCTTTAACAGACTGATAAATATTCTGGTCAAGAGGATAGCCTCCGTTTGTTGAAATAACAATATCACCCGGCAAAGCCTGTGCCTTACAAAGACCTGACAAAAATTCACAGCCCTTTTTATGCGCCTGTTCCATATCACCTGAAACCGCATAAATAGCTTCTTTATTTTCGTCAATTACAACATTTACAATATATGCAAGCTTTGCTGTTTTACCTGCATACACCATATCCTCGTGAATAGGGTTGTTTTCCAGAATACCTGTTCTTGCATAGGGGCTTGCAACAAATTCACTACAATGATTTGCAAGTACGGTTACACGGCTTGCAATACCGGGAAGAACGCTCTTTCTCGCACCTGAAAAGCCTGCAAAAAAATGAGGTTCGATAAAACCTTCCGCAACCAAAAGGTCTGCTTCTACCGCAAGCTTGTTGATTATAAGCTCACCGCCTGATGGCAATGTGCCGATTTTAACAAGCATATCTGTTTCATCACAGTCGTGAATATATATTTTTTCATTTGCAACAATTTCTTCACCGAACTTTGCAACAAGTTCTTCCTTTGTTGTGCCTCTGTGACAGCCTGTTGCAATAAGAATTGTAATATCCGCATCCGGGTTACCCTTTCTTATTTCCGCAAGCATGGCAGGAATAATAGCCTTACTCGGTACAGGGCGTGTATGGTCACTTGCAATAATAACAACTTTATCTTTGCCCTCTGCAAGCTCATACAATTTTTTACTTCCAACAGGATTTGCCATAGCTTCTAAAACAAGGTCCTCTTGTGATTTGTCAGTATGATAATCATGTAATTTTGAAACCAAAATTCCATTTAGCTTTTCATCAGTAATTTCCAAAGTTAATTTTTCTTTCCCGTAGGGAAATTTAATAGTTGCCATATCGTAAACCTCCTAAATATACGACATATTTCTATCTTATATAATAATAAAATAATAACACGTTGTCAACAAATAATTTAATATTAAATTGTATTTTAACTTGAAACAATAATCAGTTTCTGTTATAATAAATTTGTTAAAAATAGGGGGTTAATTATGAAATTAATTAAAGATAGCTTTATGCTTCATGGTAAAACAGCAAAAAAATTATATAAAATTGCAAAAGATATGCCAATAATAGACTATCATTGTCATTTGCCGATTAGACAAATTGCAGAAAACTATCAATTTAAAAACGCATACGACCTTTTCCTTAGTGGTGACCACTACAAATGGCGTCAAATGAGAACAAATGGAATTGATGAAGTATACATAACAGGTAATGCTGATGATTTTGAAAAATTCAAGGCTTTTGCAAAAACTGTTTCTATGCTTATTGGCAATCCTCTTTACCATTGGACACACCTTGAACTTAAAACATATTTTGGTATTTAAGATGTAAAGTTTCTGACCATGCTATGGAAATGGATGATTGCTTGCCAAAGACAATCCTTTACACACTAAATCCAAAGGACAACTATGTTTTGGGTACAATGCTTGGTATGATAAGCAGATTTGTAGGTATGCTTACAGACTCAAGAAGCTTTGTTTCATACACTCGACACGATTATTTAAGAAGAATAATGTGTAACCTTATAGGAGGTTGGGTTGATGCGGGTGAATATCCAAAAGATATGAAAACGCTTGAGGTTATTGTAAAGGGTATACCCTACAACAATGCAAAGGAATACTTCAAATTCTAAAAATCACAACAGACTTTTTGCAATCTTTTGTTTTGTGTAGTAAAAACAAACAAAATTCTTGTTCTTTTTTGTAAAAAATAAGTATTGATGAATGTTCATTTTAATGATATCATAGTATTAACATTTTTATAGGAGGCTTTTTATGAAGAAAAGTAGTATAATCAAAATAATTGCTATCTTGTGTATGATAGCACTTTTTGTTGCCGGGGCTGTTTTAGTAAAATCAACCTCAACAATAACATGTCCGGATTGCGATGGATATGGGTACGTACATAAATTCCCTTGTGCTGACTGCGAAGGTGAAGGCACAGATTGTGAAACCTGTGAAGAAAGTGGAACACTTGTTTCAAAAGGGCTAAATGACAGTGAAGAATTTGTTGCAAATAAAACTATATGCGAAACCTGCGGTGAATCCGGTAAAGTTCCTGCCGACAGCAATTACTATGCAACAATAGTTGCTTTGCTTGCTCCGTTGATTGCTATCATATTGGCACTTATTACAAAAGAAGTTTACAGTTCACTTTTTGTGGGTATTGTTATCGGCGGTTTGTTAGCTACTAACTTTTCACCTATCAAAACAATAGATGTTGTTGTAAACGAAGGTTTTATCGGTTCAGTATCAAGTCTTGCAGGAATCTTCCTGTTCCTTGT
>JAZSRE010000097.1:0-1612 GCA_045538345.1 Clostridia bacterium | reverse complement strand
GGGAAATAGAATATGGAAACAATACAGACCAAAGCACTTGTGCTGAAAACCTGTAATATGAACGATAATGATAAACTCATAACCTTTTTCTCCGTTGATTACGGCAGAGTAACCGCAATTGCCAAGGGAGTAAGGAGCCATAAACATAAAGATTTTTCTGCTCTTCAGCAGTTTTGCTATTCAGATGTTGTGCTAAACTGTAAGCAGGGCGGTTTATATACGGTTTCCTCTGCCCAGGTAATAAATAATTTTTTCAATCTGCGTAATGATGTTTGCAAGGTGGCATTTGCGTCGTATTACATGGATGTTGTTGCAGACATTTCTCAGGATGTAACAGGGGATGATGAGTATTTCAGTTTTGTTTTAAACACTTTGTACTTAACGGCAAATGCCGATAATAAAAGTCAGGAAGATGTAACGTCGGCACTTAAAAAACTTAAAATGATTTTTGAAATCAAAACCGTGTGCGCAATGGGTGTTATGCCCACTGTCACAAGATGCATTTGTTGCGGAAAAGATAAGGGACTAAACTATTTTTCATCTGCCGATGGCGGAGCAGTGTGCACCGATTGTATTGGCAGATATGCAGGAAGTGATAAGCTTCCCCATGTTGTTAATGAAACAGTTTTAAAGGTTATAAATTACGTTGTTTCATCCGATAACCGAAAGGTCTTTAATTTTAGTGTGACGGATGAACTTTTAAATGTGCTTTGCACGGTTTGTGAGAATTATCTTATATCCCAAACAGTCACTTTTTATAAATCACTTTCCTTTTTACATAAATTGTTGATTGGAACGGAATAAATGGGTAGTGAAAATAACTAAATATATGTGCTTATATGTATGTTTTCGATAAAAAATTAACAAATTTTTAAAAAACACTAGATTTTTATTAAAAAATGTTATAAAATAATCGTTGGACTAAATTGAAATATTATAACTATTTAGGAGGTAGTTTTTAAATGGCACAAAAGTTTGTATATCTTTTCTCTGAAGGCGATGCCAGCATGAGAAATCTTTTGGGCGGTAAAGGTGCTAACCTTGCTGAAATGACCAAAATCGGTCTTCCTGTACCACAGGGTTTTACCATTTCAACAGAGGCATGTACAAAGTATTATGAAGATGGCCGTAAAATCAATGATGCAATCCAGACAGAAATCATGGAAAACATCATCAAAATGGAAGAAATCTGCGGCAAAAAATTTGGCGATAAGGAAAATCCACTCTTAGTATCTGTACGTTCAGGTGCAAGAGCATCAATGCCAGGTATGATGGATACAATCCTCAACTTGGGTCTTAATGAAGATGTTGTTGAAGCAATGTCAGCAAAATCAGGTAATCCAAGATGGGCATGGGATTGCTACAGAAGATTTATCCAGATGTACTCTGACGTTGTTATGGAAGTTGGTAAGAAATACTTTGAAGAACTTATCGACAAAATGAAAGAAGCTAAAGGCGTAACTCAGGACGTTGAGCTTACAGCTGATGACCTCAAAGAACTTGCAGGTCAGTTCAAAGCAGAATACAAAGCAAAAATCGGTAAAGACTTCCCATCAGACCCAAGAGAACAACTTATGGGTGCTGTTGAAGCAGTTTTCCGTTCATGGGACAA
>JAZSRE010000034.1:0-4736 GCA_045538345.1 Clostridia bacterium | reverse complement strand
AAATACAGTGTTATAATATTTTCTGTTGATGCCGGATTGTGTAAAGGTAGCACGACAGACTCTGACTCTGTTTGTCTGGGTTCGAATCCTAGTCCGGCAACCATGAAAAAAGACTATTCTTTTGAATAGTCTTTTTTCAGTTATATTTGCCTTCGGCAAGTGATATTGCTACGCAGTTATATTCGGCTTATGCCGAGTGGTATTGTGCTTCGCACAGTTAAAGGCAAATATAATATCACTGAAACCAAAGGTTTCAATATCACTTTTGATTTATCAAAAATATCACTCCAACCAAGTTGGAATATCACTAAAAACACATACGTCTTTATTGTTCTGCTTTACCAAAAAGACAAGGTTTTATAAAACCATGTCTTTTTATTTTAATTTTCAAAATAAAAAAAGACGGAAACAAGAGTTTCCGTCTTTAAATTTAAGTTTTAATTATTTCATCATACTTGCAACTTCTGCAGCGAAATCGTCAGCTTTCTTTTCAAGACCTTCGCCCTTTTCAAAACGAACAAAGTCAACCAACTTAACTCCCTTAGAAGCAAGGAACTTTTCAACAGATACACTGTCGTCCTTAACAAATGCCTGCTTTGTCAAGCAGTTCTGTTCATAGAACTTATTGATTTTACCTGTAAGCATTTTTTCCAAAATGTTTTCAGGCTTGTTAGCATTTTTAGGATCTTCCTTCATCTGTGTAAGAATGAAGTGTTTTTCCTTTTCAAGGTCTTCAACAGGAACTGAAGCTTCGTCAAGGTATGCAGGATTCATAGCAGCAATATGCATAGCTACGTCTCTTGCAGCTGCTTTAGCTTCTTCGCCAAAGTCAGCACATTCAACATTAACCATAACACCGATTCTACCGCCCATGTGGATGTAGCCAACTACATTACCATCGAAACGAGCAAATCTTCTAAGGTTCATATTTTCGCCGATTTTAGCAATTTTTTCTGTAAGCATATCTTTGATTGTTACAGAATTATCACCTACAAAGTTTGAAGCAAGCAAAGCTTCAACATCAGCAGGGTTACCAGCTATAACCTGTTTAGCAATGTTTTTAACAAGATCCTGGAATTCTTCATTTTTAGCAACGAAGTCAGTTTCAGAGTTAACTTCAACCATAGCACCTACGTTACCATCAACAAGAATGTCAACCATACCTTCAGCAGCGATTCTGCCTGCCTTCTTTTCAGCAGTAGCAAGGCCTTTTTCTCTTAGGAAATCCATAGCCTTTTCAACATCGCCGTTAGTTTCTGTAAGAGCCTTTTTGCAGTCCATCATACCGCAACCGGTCTTTTCACGCAAATTTTTAACATCTGCAGCTGTAAAACTCATATCTAAAGTCTCCTTATCTTAAATTTTTAAAACGAAAGATTATTCAGCGTCAGCTGCAACTTCTTCGTCTTCTTCAACTGCTGCTGCCATTGATTCACCCTGTTTTGCTTCCAAAACAGCGTTAGCAATACATTCAACAATTAATTTAACTGCTCTGATAGCGTCGTCGTTACCAGGGATAACGTAATCAACTTCTTCAGGGTCACAGTTTGTATCAACGATAGCTACTACAGGAATATTAAGTCTCTTAGCTTCTGCAATAGCGATTTTTTCTTTACGAGGGTCAACAACGAACATTGCACCCGGCATATCCTTCATTTCCTTAATACCACCGAAGTTCTTTTCAAGCTTTTCCATTTCCTTTTTAAGCTTCATAACTTCCTTCTTAGGTAGAAGTTCGAATGTACCGTCTTCTTCCATCTTCTGTAGCTGATACAAACGGTCAATACTCTTTCTGATAGTTTTGAAGTTTGTAAGCATACCACCCAACCAACGGTTGTTAACGTAGTACATACCAATTCTCTTAGCTTCTTCTGTGATAGCTTCCTGAGCCTGTTTCTTTGTACCTACAAACAAGATGTCCTTGCCGTCCAAAGCTACGTCTCTTACGAAAGCGTAAGCTTCTTCAATCTTCTTTGCAGTTTTCTGCAAGTCGATGATGTAGATACCGTTTCTTTCTGTGAAAATGTACTCTGCCATTTTCGGGTTCCATCTGCGAGTCTGGTGACCAAAGTGTACACCGGCCTCAAGCAGTTGTTTCATTGAAATTACTGCCATTTTTATTTTCCTCCTTGTTTTTATACCTCCGCAAAGCATCATTTTTATGCGCAACCACTTGGGCAACAGCACACAAATCCGCCTGCGTGTGTATTTTTAGCCGCATTTCGCAGCTTGAATATTATATCACATATTTTCTATAATTGCAAGAGCTTTTTTAGAAATTTTTTCATATCTTTCTTTTTTGTTTTTAATACGCTCATCAAGTGATGGCAAAAGCCCAAAATTCACATTCATTGGTTGGAAATTTTTGCCCTCATATTCAGAAATATAAGCCGCCAAAGCACCATGAGCTGTTGCGCGGTCAAACACCACTTTTCCCTTACCAAGTGCCTTCATTGCCGCATTTACACCTGCAACAAGTCCGCTCGATGCACTTTCAACATATCCTTCAACACCTGTAATCTGCCCTGCAAAAAATATATTTGGATATTTTTTCATATTATATGTTGCATCAAGCAAATTGGGCGAATTTATATAAGTGTTTCTATGCATAACCCCATAACGGGCAAAGGTTGCATTACTAAGTCCCGGTATCATACCAAAAACTCTCTTCTGTTCAGGGAATTTAAGATGAGTCTGAAAACCGACTATATTGTACATTGTCCCCTCTTTGTTATCCTGACGAAGCTGAACAACCGCGTAATTTTTTGTGCCATCAGGTTTGTCAAGCCCAACAGGCTTCAAAGGCCCGAAAACAAGAGTTTCCCTGCCTCTTTTTGCCATAACCTCAACAGGCATACACCCTTCGAAAACATTATTTTCAAACTCTTTAAGCTCCGCAGTTTCTGCATTAACAAGCTCGACCCAGAAAGCCTCATATTCTTCCTTTGTCATTGGGCAGTTTATATAGTCGTCTCCACCCTTACCATAACGTGCCGCCTTATATGTTATGTTATGGTCAATACTGTCATACATAACGATAGGTGCCGCCGCATCAAAAAAGTGCAGATATTCTTCCCCTTCTGTAAGGCGTGTTATTTCACCTATAAGTGCATCGGAAGTAAGCGGTCCCGTTGCAATTACAACAATGCCATCAGGGATTTTTGACACTTCTTGGGAAAGGACAAGTTCAATATTTTTATGACTTTTTATTTTGTTGGTAATCATATCTGAAAAGCCCTGTCTGTCAACTGCCAAAGCTCCCCCTGCAGGAACTTTCGTGGCGTCTGCACACTCCATAATAAGAGAATTAAGAAGTCGCATTTCTTCCTTTAACAGGCCTACTGCATTAGTAATACCGTCAGCCCTTAATGAATTACTGCATACAAGTTCTGCAAGTCCATCGTTTTTATGAGCAGGTGATTTTTTTTCAGGCTTCATATCTATAAGCCTTACCTTAACACCTCTGTTTGCAATTTGCCATGCCGCCTCGCAACCTGCAAGACCTGCACCGATAACGGTTACCATCATTTGCTCTTTTTCTCCTTGTTTTCTTCATAGCCGCATTTTTCATCAGCACAGTAAATACGCTTATTCCCTCTGAATTTATTTTCCAGCATTAAACCGCCACATTTAGGACATTCCTGAGAAATAGGCGTATCCCAAGTCATAAATTCACAAGTAGGATTATTTTCACAACCATAATATGTCTTCCCCTTTTTGGTCTTTTTAACCAAAAGCTTGCTTCCGCATTTTGGACAATTTGCCCCTGCCTCTTTAATTATAGGCTTTGCATTTCGGCATTCGGGGAAGCCGGGACAAGCCAAAAATTTACCAAAACGTCCCATTTTATAAACCATCATTCTTCCGCATTTTTCGCATGGAACATCGGAAACTTCATCCTCAATTTTAATTTTCCCTATTTCATCTTCAGCAACCTTAAGCGTACTGTTAAAAGGACCGTAAAAGTCAGAAACAACCTTAACCCAGTCTATTTTTCCTTCTTCTACACTATCAAGTTTTTCTTCCATATTTGCAGTAAACTCAATATCCACAATATCCTTAAAATATTCAATCATAAGGTCAGTTATTACAGTACCAAGTTCTGTTGGATGCAATGCCTTCCCCTTACGGGAAATATAATTTCTTGAAAGAATAGTGGTAATTGTAGGAGCATAAGTACTTGGACGCCCTATACCCTCTTCTTCCATAGCTTTAATAAGCGAAGCTTCTGTATATCTTGCAGGTGGTTCGGTAAAGTGTTGATTTTCTTCAAGCTTTGAAAGCTTAAGTTCCTCACCCTTTTCAAGTGATGGTAACGCAACATCTTCCTCTTCCTTAGTTTCCCTACTTTCTACATATATCTTCATAAAGCCTGGGAATTTTACAGTTGAACCATTTGCTTTGAAAATATAATCTGCAACACCAACATCAACAGTAACTGTATCATAAATTGCAGACGCCATCTGGCTTGCAACAAAACGTTCCCATATAAGCTTGTATACTTTATATAGATCGGGTGTTACACTGTCTTTTATATCATCCGGCAAAATTGTAACATCAGAAGGTCTTATAGCTTCGTGAGCATCCTGTGCAGACTTCTTTGTCTTATATACACGAGGTTTTTCAGGTGCATATTCGTTGCCGTATGTTGCTTTTATAAAATCAAAAGCTGCATCTCGGGCTATATCCGCAATACGAAGTGAGTCAGTTCTCATATAAGTAATTAAACCGACTGT
>JAZSRE010000149.1:0-7655 GCA_045538345.1 Clostridia bacterium | reverse complement strand
CAATAGACGCAGGTCAGGCATCTGTTGCTATGTATCAAAGACATTTAAAAGTAGGTTACCAACGTGCAGCAAAGCTTATTGACCAGATGGAGGAACGTGGTATAATCGGTCCTTTTGACGGCACAAAGCCTCGTGAAGTTCTGGTTACAAAAGCACAGTGGAACGAAATGATGATGAATATGGATATGGGTATAAAGGAAGAAGACCAGACATCATTTGAAACCTTTGAAAATTCAACTTTTTAAAATGTTTTGAATTTATTTTTGCTATATACATAAAATACCTGTGAGGTGATTTTATGTGTACTGCAATTTCAGTAAAATTAAAAAGCCATTATTTTGGCAGAAATTTAGATTACGAACATACTTTCGGGCAAAGTGTTATTATAACACCCCGAAGGTATGTTTTTAATTTTTTAAATGGAAAGGTATTAAAAAACCACTATTCAATAATAGGCATAGGGCTTGCTTGCGAAAACTATCCTCTATATTTTGACTGTTGTAATGAAAAGGGCCTTTGTATGGCAGGGCTTAACTTCCCGCAAAATGCAGTTTATAATGAAAATAAAAATAATATGGAAAATGTAGCATCCTTCGAGCTTTTACCCTTTATACTTTCACAATGTAAAGATACAAAAGAAGCTGTTTTAATGCTTGAAAATATAAATATAACAAATAAGCCTTTTAACGAGGAACTTTTGCCCACACCGCTTCACTGGATTGTTTCGGACAGGGAAAAAACCATTACTCTTGAACAAACCAAAAACGGACTAAAAATATATGAAAATTCTGTTGGTGTGCTAACCAATAATCCCCCTTTTGATGTGCAGATGTTTAACCTTTCAAACTATTTGAATATTTCTCCAAATCAGCCCCAAAATAATTTTTCAGATAAAATAACCCTCACCCCGTACAGTAACGGTATGGGGGCAGTTGGTCTACCTGGGGATTTATCATCTGCATCAAGGTTTGTACGCAGTGCATTTGCGACCTTAAACACTTGTTTTGATGATGATGAATATATGGCAGTAAACACCTTTTTTCACATTTTATATTCCGTCTATCAACAAAAAGGGTGTGTAGTAACCCCAAATGGCCTTGAGTTTACGAACTATTCCAGTTGCTACAATGCAGAGGAGGGAATTTGCTATTACACAACATACAACAACAGTACAATAAACGCAGTATCTGTGAAAAATATAGATGTTGAAGGCGAAAAATTGGTACTGTATAATATGATTGAAAACGGTGCTTTCAACCTACAAAATTAATAAACATTTTTTTATTTTCATAATTGTCAACAATTTACAAAAGTTGTTGACTTTTATTTGTTTTTGATGTATAATAACATATTATTAAATATAAATTTTTTAAAAATCTTGAAGGGGGTTTTTTTATGAAAATTACAGACGTACAGGCTATAATAGTAAAACAGCCGGATATCAGTATCATAGGTGACGGAAGTCAGGATACTGTTGTAATTAAGGTTATGACTGATGAAGGCATAACAGGTATAGGTGAAGTTGACTCATCACCTTATGTAGTAAAGGCTATTGTTGAAGCAGGTACTTCACATATGGTATGTATGGGTCTACGTGATGTTTGTATCGGTGAGGACCCATTTGATGTAGAAAAAATCTGGTACAAAATGTACGAGCTTTGCTACTACTACGGAAGAAGAAGTGTTGCTATCCACGCAATGAGTGGTATTGATATGGCTATCTGGGATATCTTGGGTAAAAAGATGGGCGTACCTGTACACAAATTGTTGGGCGGTGCTTTCCGTGATAAGATACCTGCATACTGCAGCGTATTGATGCCTGATAATGAAGATGAAATCAAGAGAATTGCAGATACATACTTGCCACAGGGCTACACAGGTATCAAATTTGGTTGGGGTGCTTTGGGCCAGAGTGATAAGAGAGACTTAGAACTTGTTAAAATGTGCCGTAAGGCTATGGGTGATGACCCTAAACTTATGATAGATATCGGTATGGTATGGAGAGACCTTAAAACTGCAATCCGTCTTTGTAACGAATTTGAACAGCAGGATGTTTACTGGGTTGAAGAACCATTCAAACCCGACGACCTTGATGCTTACAAACGTCTTTGCAACTCTGTTAATATGCGTATTTCAGCAGGTGAAGAAGTTGGCACAATGTTTGAATTTAACGAACTTATTGCAGGTTGCGGTATAGACATTATTCAGCCTGATATCAGCCGTTGCGGTGGTATCACAATAGCTAAAAAGGTTATTGATATGGCATACCTACACAAAATCCCTGTTATTCCTCATGCATTTAAGACAGGTATTTTGATGAGTGCTTCTTTGCAGGTTATTGCTGCTACACCAAACGCTTTGTGGCTTGAATACTGCTGTCAGGAAACTGTACTTTCCAAAAACCTTGTTAAAAAGCATTTCCAGATTGACGACCAAGGTTTTGTTAACATTCCTCAGAAGCCGGGTCTTGGCGTAGAAATTGATGAAGAAGTATTAAAGCGTTACGAGGTGAAATAATGACCACCTGGGATTTGCAACAAAAAATCCATAATGCGGTTTCAAATAAACTCCGTGCAGGTATGACGGAAAATGAGCTTGCAGATGTTATAAGGGAAGTTTGCCCCGACTTTGCAGGGGACCTTATTTCAGGCAAAAGAACTGCCGAGATAGAAGGTGGCCCAACAGACAAGGTCATTGAAAAGGGCGACGTTGTTATGCTTGATTTGCAGGTTTTAGAAGGTGGGCAGTGGTCCGACCTTACACGCGTGTATTTTATAGGTGAGGCAGATGCCGAAAAGCAAAACGCATACCATAGTGTTGAAAATGCCTTAAAGGCAGGGGAAGAATTGCTTTGCCCGGGCACAAAGGCAAAGGATATATGGTACAAAATGCGTGAGGCAATAGGCACAGAATATGCCTTTAACCATCACGGAGGCCATAGAATTGGCACTGAAGATGTTGTGGCAGAACCACGCTTTGTTCCCGAAAGTGAGGATACATTAAAAGAAGGTATGATTGTTACTCTAGAGCCTGCGGTTTATGTGCCTGATAAATTCGGCATAAGGCTTGAAAATAACTATTTGATAACCAAAGACGGCTATATGCGTCTTTGCGGTTTGCCACTTGAAATTACAGATTATATTTTGGAAGGATAATTGCTATGTTAAAAGGTGCATTTGGCGTATTGTTAACTCCATTTACCGAAGACGGTAAGGTTGATTATAACGCCTTTGAAAAAGAACTTGATTTTGTTTCAAAAACTGAAATTGAAGGCTTTTTTGCCTGTGGTACAACAGGTGAATTTATAAGCCTTTCACCGGAACAGAATATTGAAATGCTTGCTTTTGTTGCAAAGCATTTAGGCGGTAAGAAAAAGCTTTTGGCAGGTGCGTCAGACCCTAATCCTGCAACAACAATCAGATATATGAAGGAAGCAGCTAACCTAGGTTATGATGCTACTATGATATGTCCGCCATACTACTTCACAATGAAGCAGGATGACGTTGTAAGATATTATAAATACCTTGCAAAACAGAATATCGTGGATATAATTCTATATAAAATCCCTATGTTTACAAATACAATTGAAGTACCTTCTTTTGAACAGCTTTTGGGAGAAAGACGTATTATCGGTATGAAGGATTCTTCTGCAATGATTAAGCAGATTGTTCATGAAGCTGACCTTGTACGCAGAAACCGTCCTGATTTCTCATTGCTTACAGGTACTGACGATAGCTTGGTACCAAGCTTGCTTGCAGGTTGTGTAGGTTCTGTTACTGCATTTTCAGTAATTGTACCTGAAGTTAATGCAAAAATTTACAAATTGTTTAACGAAGGTAAAATTACAGAGGCTATGAGCCTTAACCAAAAGGCATTAAGGCTTCTTCGTTTTGCAGACTCTACTATGTTCCCAAGCGGTTACAAGCTTGTTTACGAACAGAGAGGCTTGCCAATGGGTCATTGTCAGGTTATTGACGAGGCGGCTATACGTTCACTTCGTCTTTCAATTAGTGCAGAACTTGAATGTCTGTTGAGAAACGTAAAATAAAGGTGGGTTTAATATGAAAGCTGCATTGTGGGACGCAATCGGCCACGTTAGTATTGTTGAAAAACCAATGCCCGTTGCTGATGAAGGTCACGTAGTAGTAAAGGTTAAAGCTGTTGGCGTATGCGCAACAGATATACATATGATTACAGGTAAGGTGGCTTTGGCAAAACCTCCTCATGTTTTAGGCCACGAAATTGCCGGTGAAATTGAAGAAATAGGCGTAGGCGTAAGTGGCTGGAAAAAGGGTGACAGAGTTGTTATTGACACTATCATTTCTTGTGGCAGATGCCCTGCTTGTAAAAGCGGCCGCAGAGAACTTTGTGCTGACAGAATGGAAATAGGTTACGACCCTTACGACGGTGGTTATGCTGAATATGTTAAGGTTCCTGCACAGTGTCTTGTGCACTTGCCTGACGGTGTTCCTTTTAAAGAAGCGGCTATTATGGAAAGTGTTGCTTGTCCGTTTGGCGCGGTTTTAAGAATAGGCGTTAAGCCGGGAAGCACTGTTTTGGTACAGGGCGGTGGTCCTGCAGGTATTGCCTTTATACAGGCGGCTAAATTAAGCGGTGCTAAAAAGGTAATTGCCTCAGTACGCGGTGCGGAACGTATGGAATATGCCAGACACTTTGGCGCAGACCAAATTATTGACGCGAGAAACGAAAATGTTTTGGAACGTGTAATGGAACTTACAAACGGTCAGGGTTGCGAATATGTTATGGATGCTGCAGGTACAGTTGAAAGCATAAGCCTTTGCTTTGACGCTTGTAAAAACGGCGGTGATATTTTGTATTACGGCATACCTGACGCCAGTGCAAAGCTTGAATTCCCATTTATGAAGATGATGCTAAAACAGCTTCGCCTTCATGGTATTTTGGAATACTGCGCAGGTTGGGATACACTTGTTGCACTTGTTGAAAGCGGCAGGGTAAATCTTCGTGATATGGTTACTCATACCTTCAAACTTGAAGATTTGCAAAAAGCAGTTGATATTTACGAATCCAAAGCCCGTAACTTTGTTAAAATGGTAATTGAAAATTAATTTTTTAGATAAAATGGCAACAAAAGTTGCCATTTTTCTTTTTTTGTGTTAAAATATTTAGTAGTAAAATTGGAGGAAAATATTATGGTATCACAAAAGATGTATGAACTTGGCAGTAAACGCAGTGAAATACGCGAACTGTTTGAATATGGCTTAAAAAGAAAGGCAGAAATCGGTGCAGAAAATGTATTTGATTTTAGCTTGGGCAACCCAAGTGTACCTGCACCACCTTGTGTAAAAGAGGCTTTGGCAGACCTTGTGCTTAATACCGACCCTGTTGCCCTTCACGGCTACACATCTGCCCAGGGGGCACCTGATGTACGCAAAAGCTGTGCCGATTATGTAAATGCAAATTTTGGTACAAGCTACACTGCCGACAACTTTTATATGACAGTAGGTGCGGCGGCTTCTCTTACAATTACACTTTCTGCAATTTCCCAGGATAATGGTGAGGTTATAGTCCTTGCACCATTCTTTCCTGAATATACAGTTTTTATTAAACAGGCAGGTATGACCCCTGTTGTTGTAAAATGCCGTGAGGAAGATTTTCAGGTAGATTTTGATGCACTAAAATCTGCCATAAACGAAAATACAAAGGCAATTATAGTAAATTCACCAAATAACCCTTCGGGTGTTGTACTTTCTGAAAACACAATTAAAGAGCTTGCCAAAGTAATGGATGAAGCGCAGAAAAAGTATAATAAGGATATTTACATAATTGCG
The DNA here is from genome assembly GCA_045538345.1 of Clostridia bacterium. Lineage (GTDB taxonomy): Bacteria > Bacillota > Clostridia > Monoglobales > Firm-18 > CAZNKU01. The sequence continues at coordinate 1,845 of JAZSRE010000149.1, read as the reverse complement.
GACGAACCTTACCGCGAGCTTATATATGCAGATGGCTTGGTTGTGCCTTTTATACCAAATTATTATAACAATACGGTTGTGTGCTATTCTTTCAGTAAGTCTTTGTCTTTGCCCGGGGAAAGAATCGGCTATATCCTTGTGCCTAATACCGCAAATGACTGGAAGACATTGTATTTTGCAGTGTGCGGAGCAGGCAGGTCTTTGGGCTTTGTGTGTGCGCCAAGCCTTTTCCAGAAGCTTGTGCCAAAATGTATCGGCAAAACCTCCGACATTTCAATATATAAGGAAAACCGCGACATTTTGTGCGACGCCCTTGAAAAATATGGATACAAGGTTGCACAGCCTGACGGTGCATTTTACCTTTTTGTAAAGGCATTGGAGGAAAGCTCAAGAGATTTTTGCGAAAAAGCTAAAAAGTACGAACTTTTACTTGTCCCGGGTGATAGTTTTGGCTACCCCGGTTATGTACGCATTTCCTACTGCGTGTCTACGGAAATGATAAAAAAAGCATTACCTTCATTTGAAAAACTTGCAAAGGAATATAAATAATTTTATATTCTGTTTAAAGGTTTAATATACGGAGAAATAATATGAGTGTAAACTATCAAAAAATGCTTGATAATGTTATAAATAACCTTGGCGAAAATAAACCAAGCTTGCTTTTGCACGCCTGTTGTGCACCATGTTCAAGTTATGTGCTTGAATATTTAAGTAAATATTTTAATATTACACTTTATTTTTATAATCCAAACATTTATCCTTATGACGAATTTGTGTTTCGTGCCAATGAACTTAAAAGACTTACTTTAGAAATGAACCTTGATGTTAAAACAGTGGTGGAAGAATACGATAACGAAAGCTTTGAACAAGTTGCAAAGGAGTATGGTGATTTGCCCGAGGGGCTTGTAAGATGTGTAAATTGCTATAAATTACGTCTTGAAAAGTCTGTAAAATATGCAAAGGAAAATGGGTTTGATTATGTAACCACCACCCTTTCAATAAGCCCGCATAAAAATTCAGATAAGCTTAATGAAATAGGCGGTAAGCTTAGTGAAGAATACGGGGTTTCCTACTTGTTTTCAGACTTTAAAAAGAAAGAGGGTTACAAACGTTCCTGCCAGCTTTCTTTGGAATATAATCTATATAGGCAAAACTATTGTGGTTGTAAATATTCAAAAATGTATAGTGAACAAAATAAATAAAAGGGTGAATTTTCACCCTTTTATTTTTTGTCCAGATATTTTCTCACGTCAATAGAAACTGCAAGTATAATTATAAGCCCCTTTATTATATATTGAAAATATGGGCTTATGCCAACGTAATTAAGCCCGTAGTTTATAAACTGCAAAATAACCGTACCTATCAAAACACCGGGGATTGTGCCTATACCGCCTGAAAATGACACACCGCCCACCACACAGGCAGAAATTGCGTCAAGTTCGTAATTTATTCCCGTATTACTTGTGGCAGAGCCTATTCTGCCGGCCTCCAAAAAACCTGCTGTTCCATACAAAATTCCCGAAATTATAAAAATAATCATAATATTCTTTACAATGTTTACCCCTGATACCGAGGCGGCCTCGGGGTTACCGCCAATGGCAAACATATTTTTACCCAAAACAGTTTTGTTCCATATAAACCACATTATAATTGCCACAATAAGCAGATACAAAATAAGATAAGGCAACTCAAATGTACCTATTTTAAGGCTTCCGTTTACAAAGTTTATATACCTTTCGTCAAGGTTTGCAACAGGCTGTGCCCCAAGAGGAGGACGGTCAATGTATATGCATGAAATACCGTATGCTATAAGCTGAGTACCAAGTGAAGTCGGATCGTAGCCAT
>JAZSRE010000032.1:0-14476 GCA_045538345.1 Clostridia bacterium | reverse complement strand
ATAAGATTGCAAAATTCAATGATGTAATCAACAGTTTTGTATGGGGAAAGGGTCTTTACTTGTTGTTGGTAACAGGTGTTGTTATGACTGTTATTACAGGCTTTTTCCAGGTTACTCACATTGGTCATTGGTTTTCACAGACATTGGGTAAGATTTTTCAGAAAGATGTTTCAGGCCATGTAAAAGGTAAGTCAATTTCACAGTTTCAGGCACTTTGTACTGCACTTGCAGCTACAATAGGTGTAGGTAATATTGCCGGTGTTGCAGCTGCTATTGTTGGTGGTGGCCCGGGTGCAGTATTCTGGATGTGGGTTGCAGCATTTTTTGGTATGATGACTAACTATTCAGAAAATGTTTTGGGTATTTACTACCGTAGAAAGAACGCTGATGGTGAATGGTCAGGCGGTGCAATGTATTATTTAAGAGATGGCCTTGGTAAAATGAAGGGTTGTAAATGGGTAGGAACTGTCCTTGCTGTTCTTTTCTCGATTTTTGCAATTCTTGCATCTTTTGGTATAGGTGCTATGGGACAGATTAATAAGATTGTTGTTAACGTAGTTGATGCTTTTAAAATCCCTGCTTTGGAAGCTATTCCTTTCGGTCAGGTTACAATATACCACCTTATTATAGGCATTGTGTTGGTTGTTATTGCTGCGCTTATTATACTTGGCGGTCTTAAGAGAATAGCAAACTTTGCCGAAAAGGTTGTACCTTTTATGGTTGTATTGTTTGTTCTTGGTAGCTTAATTATAGTAGGTGTAAACTATACTATGGTTGGTGCGGCTTTTGCTTCTATCTTCAAATATGCATTTTCAGGTCCTGCTGTATGGGGCGGTGTTGCCGGTATTGCAGTTAAGGAAATTGTTACACTTGGTTGTAAACGTGGTGTATTTTCAAATGAGGCAGGTCTTGGTTCATCAGTTATGGTACACTCAAACTCTAATGTTGTAGAACCTGTTCGCCAGGGTCTATGGGGTATATTTGAAGTATTTGCAGATACAATGGTAGTTTGTACAATGACAGCTCTTGTAGTACTTACATCAGGTGTAATTAACCTAGAAACAGGTGTACTTATGGCAGGTGCAACAGATGCAAACCTTGTTGCTAAGGCATTCTCAATAATTTTTGGTGTATGGGGTGAAAGATTTATTGCCATTGCTATTTTGCTATTTGCTTTTACAACAGTTCTTGGTTGGGACCACTATGGTACAAAAGCTTGGGAATACCTGTTTGGAACAAAATCCACAAAGCTTTATAAATTAATTCACCTTGTAACAATTTTCTGTGGTGCACTTTTGACATCATCACTTGCTTGGGATATTTCGGATACATTTAATGGCCTTATGATGGTACCTAACCTTATAGGTGTACTTGCTCTTTCAGGACTTGTTTTAAAAATCACACGTAACTATATTGACAGAAGACTTAAAGGTAAGGATATAAAGCCTATGCTTTCAGTTTTTGAGGATATTCAGGCAGAACAGGAAAAGAACCTTTAAAATTTAACAAATTAAAACCACAGGGATTTGTCTCCTTGTGGTTTTTCTTTTTTTGTGTTAAAATAAATTTATTAAAATCACAACATTTTCGTCTTTTTAATTGTATTAATATTGAGAGGGCGTTTCCGGAGGTGACATATTTGAGTAATTTGGCGTTTCGTACGGACGAAGAAATTACTCGGGTTTATGAAAAATATGTGGATACTGTCTACAAGGTTTGCTTTATGATGCTTAAAAATGCTTCTGAAACAGAAGACGCAACACAAAATGTTTTTATAAAATATATGCGTGATTGTACGGATTTTAAGTCTGATGAGCATTTAAAAGCGTGGCTTATAGTTACGGCACAAAATGAATGTAAAAATATACTTAAGCATTGGTTTAGGGCAAAGCGGGATAATATAGAAGATGTTCCTGAAGCAAGTTATGTAGATGATGATAGTAAAAGATATTTACTTGAAAAGGTTTTTTCGCTTGATGAAAAATATCGCCTTCCAATTTATCTTTATTATTACGAAGGGTATTCTACATCCGAGATTTCTGAAATTTTAAATACTAAACACTCTACTGTTCGTACATATATGGCTAAAGGTAGAGAAAAATTAAAAATAATACTGGAGGAGGAAGAGTTATGAATATAGAGGAACTTAATAATTGTTTTGACTGTGTAACTCCTACCAAAGAACAAAAGGACAGGATGTTTAAAGCTGTTATGGACGCTAAAAATCAACCTGTTAAAATTGTTAAATTTAATGGATATAAATATTTATCTACAGTTGCTGCAGTTGTTGTAGTTGGTTTTTTTGCTGTTGCATACTCGTATATTGGCGGGTTTACAAAAAATCAGTATATTCCGGAAGTTGCAGTTGACGATACAAGTAAAGACATTAGAATAGCAGAAGAAATATCAATTTCTGGCCAAGAAACCACAAAAGAAAATATTTTAACTCCTGAAACAGAGAAATTGTATCCTAAGTTTAATGATACTGAAAAGCAGGTTGATACAAAAGTGGCAGTTGCTGATGAATTTGAAGACAATGAAAATATAATGGTTGCGTCAGAGGGTGACCCGGGTATTATACGTATATTAGATGAGCAGTCAGCAGAAAAAAATGATTATGAAATGATTGATATTCAAGAAAATATAGTTTATTCATATATGCTTCCTGCAAAATTTACAGAGGGCTTTGAATTTGCAAATGCATTTGAAAGTGATAGTGGGTTGGAAACTTTTTTTGAAACAACTGATGGAAGAAGTATGTCAATAAAGTTTATGAAAAAGGATGTATATGAACCATATCAGCAAATTATTATACCGCAGCAGATAGCAATTATCCCGAATGACGGGTATATGGAATTTGCACTTGAACTTGATGATTATTATGTAACATATTATGTAGAAACAGAAAATGCAGAAGAGGTTTATAATATGGTAGTTTCCTCACCGTGTTTTGAACAGAACTGATATTTGTATAAAAAAACACACTTCCGGCGATTTATCCCTAAGATACACCGCCGAAAAGAAGTGTGTTTTTATTTTAATTATTATTTTATTACTCTTACCGATAGAAGACCTTCAAAGTTAATTTCTTCTTTAAGTTCGTGGTCAACATCTACCATTGTGTAAGCATATTCGCCACGGCTTTTGTTAATCATATTTTCAATGTTAACATTTCTGTCAGAAAAATATTTACTTATCTGGCTAATCATATTAGGAATATTCTTATGAACAAGGCAAATTCTAACATCAGTAGAGCGGTCCATAACGCATCTTGGCATATTAACAGAGTTTACAATATTACCATTTTCAAGGAAATTGATAAGCTCGTTCGCAGCCATTACTGCACAGTTATCTTCACTTTCAGGAGTAGAAGCACCAAGGTGAGGAATGGCAATAACATTTTCCTTGTTAATCATATCTTTATCAGGGAAGTCTGTTACATATTTAGCAACCTTACCACTTTCAATAGCATCAAGAATATCTTTGGAATTTACAAGACCGCCTCTTGCAAAGTTAAGTATTCTTACGCCATCTTTCATTTGTGCAATAGTCTTTGCATTAATTGTATCCTTTGTATCATCATTTAGTGGAACGTGGATTGTAATATAATCACACTGTTCAAAAATTTCTTTTACAGAGCTTGCTTTGTGTATAGCTCTTGAAAGGCTCCACGCAGCATCAATAGAAATATATGGGTCATAACCTATAACATCCATACCAAGTGTATGTGCAGCATTACATACCATAACACCAATAGCACCAAGACCTATAACACCAAGTTTTTTGCCTGTAATTTCAGGACCTACAAATTGAGACTTGCCTTTTTCAACAACTTTACCTATGTTGTCGCCTTCGTCTGTAAGTGTATTTGCCCAGTCAATAGATTCTACAATTTTTCTTGAAGAAAGCAAAATACCTGCAATAACAAGTTCTTTAACAGCATTTGCATTAGCACCCGGTGTATTAAATACTACAATACCTTTTTCACTGCACTTTTCAATTGGAATGTTGTTAACACCTGCACCTGCACGTGCAATAGCTTTTACGCTTTCGGGAATTTCCATATCGTGCATATTAAAGCTTCGAAGTATTATTGCATCAGGATTTGCAATTTCGTCTCCCCATGCGTATGAGTCATTAAAACGACTCATACCTATATTTGAAATCTTATTTAATGTTTGGATTTTATACATTTTTGTTACCTCTATTCTTAGTTATTAGCTTCAAATTCCTTCATGAATGCAACCAAAGCTTCAACGCCTTCAACAGGCATAGCATTGTAGATACTTGCTCTCATACCGCCAACTGAACGGTGACCCTTAAGATTAACAAACCCTTTTTCAGTAGCTTCCTTAATGAATTTAGCATTAAGTTCATCTGAATCTGTAACAAATGGGATGTTCATAAGTGAACGATCTTCCTTAACAACTGTGCCTCTAAACATTTTTGAATTGTCAAGAAAATCGTAAAGAATTTTAGCTTTCTTTTCATTGATTTTCTGAATTGCAGAAATACCGCCTTTTTCTTTAATCCATTCCAAAACAAGCTTCATAATGTAGATGCCGTATGTAGGAGGAGTATTATACATTGAACCGTTTTCGACATGAATGTTGTAGTTAAACATTGTAGGAGTAATGTCCATACAGTTGCCAAGTAAATCTTCACGCACGATAACAAGTGTTACACCTGCAGGGCCAAGGTTTTTCTGAGCACCTGCAATAAGGCAACCGAACTTTGAAACATCAAGTTCTTCACTCATAATGCAGGAAGAAATATCGGCAATCAAGGGAACATCTCCTGTGTCAGGAAGTTCGTTGAATTTTGTACCATAAATTGTATTGTTAAGACAAATGTAGAAATAGTCAGCATCTTTTGAGAATGTGGACTTATCAAGCTTTGGAATGTAGCTGAATGTTTTGTCTGCAGAAGAAGCAATTTTATTAACTTCAACATATCTTTCAGCTTCCTGAGCAGCTTTTTTTGCCCATTGACCTGTTATAACAATATCTATTTTCTTATTTTTGTTAGCAAGGTTCATAGGTACCATTGTAAACTGGCTGGATGCACCGCCCTGAAGGAACAATACCTTATAGTTGTCCGGAACATTCATAAGTTCTCTTACCAATGCTTCACAACCATTTATAATAGCTTCGTAAGGCTTTGATCGATGGCTCATTTCCATAACGCTCATGCCGGAACCATTGCAGTTAAGCATTTCATCAGCTGCTTTTTTCAAAACAGATTCAGGTAGCATAGATGGCCCTGCTGAAAAATTGTAAACTCTTTCCATATTAAACATCTCCTTAATTTAAATATCTTCATTAATTGCTTTTGATATGGCAATAGCCAACTGGTCAGGACAGGATGTGCCCCTGCCGTTGCAATTAAGTCCTTTAAGACGTGTCGCAACCTCATTAGCATTCATACCCTCAACAAGTTTGCTTATTCCCTGGGTGTTGCCGTTACATCCGCCAAGAAATTTAACATTTTTTACTATGCCATTTTCAATGTCAAAGTCTATCTTGCGAGAACATACACCTCTCGTAATATATTCGTAGTGTTTCATTATGCAACCTCCATATATTACTTATTATTAGTATATTATACACCTAGGAATTTTTATTTTCAAGGGGTTTTGTGATTTATTTAACGATTTCTATTTTTTTGTGAAATATTTATGTATGGAATAAGACATTTTGAAATTTTTTGTAATTTTTTTGTAATATTGACTTGTAATTTCCAAAAAATGATGTTATAATATAAAATAATTGATGTCAATATACTTATATTTACAGAGGTTGTGTTATGCCTAAGTTTTTTACGGTGCCTGATTATATTGAAAATAATAGTCTTAAGATAACAGGGGATGATGTTTCTCATATTTCAAAAGTGTTGCGTATGGCACCTGGTGAAAAGATTATTGTTTGTGATGGTCAGGGTAATGATTACGATGCTGTAATAACATCAATTTCCAAAAGTGAGGTCTTAGCGGACATTACAGGTAAGTATGTGTGCGAGGCAGAACCTTCTGTTTGTGTAACCCTTTATCAGGCGTTGCCTAAACAGGGAAAAATGGAATATATTATTCAAAAAAACACCGAGCTTGGAATAAATAAAATTGTTCCTGTTTATACAAAAAGATGTGTTGTTAAACCAACTGACAAAACCGAGAGGTGGTCAAAGGTTGCCGAATCTGCCGCAAAACAATGTGGCAGGGATATTATACCTGAGGTTTCAGTTACGGTATCTTTTGAAGAAGCTTTAAAACAAATGGCTGAGTTTGACCTTGCCATTATGCCTTATGAATGTGAAGAAGAAAATAAGCTTAAAACAGTTTTGGAATCTTCCTGCTATAAAAACATATCGATTTTTATTGGTCCTGAAGGCGGTTTTGATACGAAAGAGGTTGAAGAAGCTGTTAAAAGCGGGGTAAAAACCGTTACTCTCGGAAAGAGAATTTTACGAACAGAAACTGCTGCATCTGCGGTATTGCCTATAATAATGTATGAAAATGACGAAATGTAGTTAAAGGAGTGTTTTTAATGGCAAAATCTAAACAGACCAAACACGAAATATTAAAAGACAAGGCTTATGTTGCAAAGCAAAATGATAAGATTATAAACGATTTTCTTGCTCAGTTTGCATATACTCTTACTGTAGGTGCTTTGTCTATATTTGTTTATAATGCGATTGGTGCATTTAATTATGGTTTGGGTGCATATAACTTTACAAGAGTATTTATTTGGATTGTTTTTGCCATAGCTCTTGCTTTTGGTATATTATTTACATCTTTGGCAACAATAAAGAAAAAGATAAATTATAAAATTCCTGCCATTTACGCTTTTGTTACTGCAGCAGTTGCGTTTTGGTACGTTGGTGTGGAAAAGATAGTATATTATACAAAGTCTTTCATTCCTTTGCTTCAAAAGTTTTCCGGTTCGCAGAGAATTGTGTTTGCGATTTTCCCGATGCTTGCGGTAGCGGTTGTAATTGAATTTGTAGTTTACTTTGTAAGATATTATTCCTTAAATGGTAAAAAGAAAAAATAATAAACTTTAAAGTCCGAAGAAATAATTCGGACTTTTTCTTTGAAAGGAAGTGCCTTTTTGAATATAAAAAAAATTAAAATTAAGGACGGCATCAATCTTTATTATGTGCCTACAACTAAATTTAAAACTACTGCATTTAGTTTTTATATTCACAGACCAATTACAAGAGAGGAATGTACACTTAACTCATTGCTTTCAATGGTTTTAAGACGTGCATGCCCGGGATTTTTGGATTCAAAATCTATTTCAAGACACCTTGATAGCCTTTATGGAGTGGCATTTTCAACAGGTGTGCGTAAAAAAAGCGAACGTCATATTTTGTGTGCCAATTTTCAATTTGTAAATGACAAATTTTTAGATGAAGATATTGATATTTTTGAAAAAGTACTTGATTTTTCTGAACGTGTTATTTTAAAACAGGAATCTTTCAATGAAGAATATGTAAATCAGGAAAAGGAAAACCTTAAACAACAGATACTTTCTGTTATGAACGACAAGCGTGTCTATGCAAGCAAGCGTTGTATGGAAATTATGTGTGCTGATGAACCTTACGGTATTGCAAAACTCGGCTACATTGAAGACCTTGACAAAATTGACAATAACATTTTGTTTAACCATTATAAAAATGTAATTTTGAAAAGTCCTTTTGATTTGTTTGTAAATGGCGATGTTGACATTGATGCAGTTGCTCAAAAACTGAAAAAAATGTTTGAAAATATTGAAGTTGAGTATACTATACCTGCACCGCGAGAAGTGTATAGAGATGTTGCAGAGGTAAAAAGAGTTACTGAAGAACAACAAGTAGCACAGGGCAAGTTGAGTATTGGTTTTAGAACTAATGTATATGTAAATGATGAAGATTACCCTGCTATGATGATGTATAACGCAATTTTGGGGTGCGGTATATTCAGTAAGCTTTTTAATAATGTTCGTGAAAAGCTTTCCCTTTGTTATTACGCTTCATCATCTGTGGACCACCTTAAGGGGCTTATGTTTATAAATTCGGGTATTGAGGTTGCGAATTTCGGCAAGGCTTATGATGAAATTATGGTCCAGATGGAGGATATTAAAAACGGCAACATATCTGATATGGAAATGTCTGCGGCGGTTTTGGGTACAGTCAATTCAATAAATTCAATGTCGGATAATACGTTTGTTCTTGATGATTTTTATCTTGGCAAAATAATTTCGGGAAAAATGGTAGAGTTTGATGAAATTATTAAAAGCATAAAAAAAGTAACTAAGGAAGATGTAATGAGGGTTGCCCATAAAATTCAGCTTGATACGGTATATTTTCTTAAGGGATGTGAAGAGTAATGAATTTTGAGAAAATTGAAGATATAAGATTAAATGAAGTTTTATATAAAGGCATTCATAAAAGCGGGCTTACAGTGTATGTTCTTCCCAAAAAAGAACATAGTAAAAGTTATGCGGCTTTTGCTACAAATTATGGTTCAATAGACTATAAATTTATTATACCTGGTGAAAAGGAATATACTGAAATTCCTGATGGTGTTGCGCATTTTTTGGAACACAAACTATTTGAACAACCTGATGGGTCCAATGCATTTGATGCCTATAGTTTAACAGGTGCAAATGCAAATGCCTTTACAAGCTTTAATTCTACTGTGTATTTGTATTCCTGCACAGATAAGTACTATGAAAACCTTGAAATTCTGCTTGATTTTGTAAGTAACCCTTATTTTACAAAGGAAAATGTGGACAAGGAGCAGGGGATTATTGGACAGGAAATAAGAATGTACGACGATGACCCGGGTTGGAGAGTATTTTTTAACCTTCTTGATTGTTTGTATGTTAATCACCCTGTGAAAAAAGATATTGCAGGTACTGTTGAAAGTATTTCAAAAATTGATAAGGATGTACTTTACAAGTGCTATAACACCTTCTACAACCCTACAAATATGATTTTGTTTACCTGTGGTAATGTGGATTGTGATAAGGTTTCACAGTTGGTTGACAAGTATGTAAAAGCCACTCCAAACAGTGAAATAGTAAGGTTTTTACCAGAAGAGCCTGAAAACATAAATAAAAAATATATTGAACAGAAGCTTAGTATTTCTACACCTTTGTTCCAGATTGGATATAAAGATAATGATGTGGGGTACGGTGGTGCAAAACTTTTGAAAAAGGAAATTGTAACATCAATTCTTCTGGAAATTTTGCTTGGTGAAGGCAGCGACCTTTACAATAAACTTTATGATGAGGGGCTTATAAACGATAGCTTTGGTACTGATTACGAGGGTGAGATAAGTTATGGTTTTGCATCTTTCAGTGGTGAAAGTAATGACCCTGATAAAGTTCTTGAAATCATAACACAGGCTTTTTCGGAAGTTAAGTTTAATGAAGAGGAATTTGAAAGGGTTAAAAAGGTTGAAATTGCAAGATATCTTCGTATGTGGAACAGTGTTGAAGGTGTGTCAAACACTATGGTTTCTGACCTTTTTAAGAAAATAAATATATTTGAATATTCGGATATTGTGAAAAACATTACTCTTGATGATATAAAACTTCGTTTCAAAGAACTTTTTGATAATAAAAACTGCGTTATGTCAGTTATAAAGCCATATGAAAGTAATGGTGATAAGTAATGTCAGATAATATTTTTTTAGTCTCTTTTCCAAAGCTTGGATTGGATTTTAACGTTAATCCAGATGCGTTTGAAGTCTTTGGCAGGGATATTAAATGGTACGCAATTATAATTCTCACCGGTATAATTCTTGCAGTTTTATTTGCCATTTGGGAGGGTAAACGTACAGGAGTTTCGGTTGATACCATTTTGGATATTGTGCTTATATGTGTGCCTGTTTCGATTATTTGTGCAAGGGCATATTATGTTGCATTTGAATGGAAAAACTATAATAACTTCTGGGAAATGATACAGATTTGGAATGGTGGAATTGCTATATACGGTGCGATAATCGGAGCATGTACCTCAGCAGTTATTTATTGTCTTGTTAAAAAAATCAGTATGGGAGAATTATTTGACCTTGGAGGCTTTGGTTTTTTAATTGGCCAATCTATTGGCAGATGGGGAAACTTTATGAACGGTGAGGCTTATGGTGGACCTACCGGTTTGCCATGGGGTATGCTTGTTGAATATGAAACCTCTGTTCCTGTTCACCCTACGTTTTTGTATGAAAGTCTGTGGAATCTTATAGGCTTTGTTATACTGTTTTTTTACAGAAAGCACAAAAAGTTCAGCGGTGAGATATTTTGGCTTTATGTAGTGTGGTACGGACTTGGAAGAGTCTGGGTAGAGGGGCTTCGTGCAGATTCCTTATACATTTGGAATACACAAATACGCATTTCCCAACTTGTTGCGGCTGTTGCAGTTGTTGCAGGTGTAAGTGTAATAGCATATAAAAGATTTAAATTAAAAAATAAAAGTTGATGGAAATACTGCCGAGGCAGTATTTCTTTTTATCTTTACAATAGGGATTGTTTGTGATAAAATTTACGTAGTAAGAGTGTGGAGGTAAGGGTTATGAATATAGTGTGTTTAACTGCTTTGGGAGTAGGGGGAGCTACCTTAATAGGTGCTGTAATAGGGTTTATCTTTAAAAATATGACTCACAGGTTTTCAGATATTACTCTTTCGTTTGCAGCGGGAGTTATGCTTGCTGCAGCAGTGCTTGGCCTTGTTGTTCCATCAGTTGAATACGGAGGAAAGTACGGGCTTATCACAACAGTTGCAGGCATATTTGTAGGTGCGTTTTGCCTTAACCTTATAGATAAAATTGTACCCCATATTCACAGTGTGATAGATGGTAATTCCGAACATAAAAGTAACACAAAGCTAAACAAGGTTTTGTTGTTTGTAATGGCAATAGCAATTCATAATTTGCCGGAAGGTATTGCAGCAGGTGTGGGTTTTGGTTCGGGTAATATGTCTCAGGCACTTATTATAGCAGGTGGTATAGCTTTGCAGAATATTCCTGAAGGTATGGTTATAATTTCACCAATGCTTGCGGCAGGGGTAACTCCTAAAAAGACATTTGTTTTTGCAACCCTAACAGGCTTGGTTGAAGTAATAGGAACATTTATAGGATATTTTGCAGTAAGTATAGCTACAGTTATTTTACCTTTTGCACTTGCTTTTGCAGGCGGAACAATGCTTTATGTAATAAGCGATGAAATGATACCTGAAACACATTCCCACGGTTGCCACAACGGCGCTACTTATGCACTTTTGGCAGGGTTTTGTATTATGCTTGTTTTTGATGTATTACTTGGCTAAATTGGTCAAAAATTCCATAAAATGTTTAAACTTTTTTGAGGACTTGAATTTTTGTAACAAATTCACAAAAAGTCCTCCTTTTTTTTTGCATATTTACTATATGAAATTTTGCTAAAATAGTGTATAATATAATAGCCATTACTAAAGATTTTATTTATTGGCAAAACACATTTGCTAAACTGGATAAAATAAAGTGTGAAAGGAGATTGGTTATGAAAGTAACACACAGAATTTTTTCAATGATACTATGTGTAGTAATGCTTGTAACAATGAGTCTTACAGCAACAGTATCAGCAAGTGGTGACGGCATTATGTATGACCTTACATCGCTTGGTATTACAGGAGGCTTCGGTTTTGAAGACCACCTGGATTCTAATATTACCCGTGCTGAATTTGCACAGCTTGTGGTAAATATGATGAATCACAAAGATATTGCAAAATCTATGGAGTCAGCAAGTTATTTTAGCGACGTTGCAAATTCTCCATACAAGGGTGCAATAAATCTTTTGTATAAGGAGGAAATTGTATCAGGTACAGGTGCAGGGACTTTTGACCCTAACCGTAATGTGCGTTACACAGAAGCATGCAAAATGCTTGTTAAGGCACTAGGTTACCATGTAATTGTGTCAGACACCTCACTTGATTCATATACATTCCTTGCAGGTACAATAGGTGTAACTGAAAATGTTGATACCTCAAAGGAATATATAACAGTAAGAGATATGCTTGTTATGGTAAACAACTGTCTTGATATTGACAGAATGGTACCAATGTACTACAACGACAACATAGCTCCGTCATATGTGGTTGACGAAGGTAACAGATTTCGTTACGACTTTGAAAAACCAACACCTAACGGTACAGTTAAAATGGAAGGTTTGGTTACAGGTGATATAACATCATATATGTATACAGAACGCGATTCACTAAAGGATACTCAGCTTGTAATCAGCGTAGATGGTTTTGAAAAAGTATATAATTTTGACGGCGTAGCACCAACAGGCTTTGTAGGCAAGCGCGTATATTTCTACATAACAGTTGATGCAGATGGAAACTACGGTAAAATAACATCCCTTGCTGCAACAAACAAAAATACAGTTGCATCAGTTTTGGGTACAGACCTTAAGTCGTATTCAAAAAATGGTATGGAATTCTACATCAGTGAAAAGCAGACAGCTAAAATAGAAACAAGCATTGCGACAAAATGGTTGTACAATGGTGCACCTGGTTCATATTGTCTTGATACAGTTGACCTTGACGGAAATGTACAATTGGTTGTAATTGACAACAATGATGACGAAATTTTTGATGTAGTAAGTGTATTTGAATATACAGACACTATTGTTGAAAGAATCGACAAAGAGGCAAAGACAATTATATTTGAAAACGGATACTACTACAAAAATGAAAAGAATATGTGCCTTGATGAAGATGAAGAAGAAATAACAGTAACATACTTCGATGCAGAAGGTAAAGTTTCAAACTTTGAAGCAATAGCAGAGGGTGATGTACTAAGTATTGCAAGAAGTAAATCAGGCAGACAGTTAAGAGTTGTAATAAGCAAAAGAAGCGGCACAGCTTTGCTTGAAGGCAAAGATGGAGAATTCGTTACTTTAGGAATAGAAGAATTCAAAGTATTGGGAGTAAACCCTGCAGCACTAAAGCCTGGCAGAAACTATGACTATAAAGTAAACTTTATGGGCAGACTTGTATATGCTGAAGAGGTAATTGTAACATCAAGCTATGCATATACATATAAGTTGTCAGGTGCAACAGGCTTTAATACTCCAAAGATTCAGCTTATTATGCCATCTAAGGTAGAATCAAAGAAGATTCTTGACGAGAATGGTGAAGATACACAAGATGAATCTTCATATATCAGAAACAGCAATTTGCTTGTTTACAATGTTGCAGATAAGGTTATTCTTGAATCATGGGTAGTTGATGAGGACGGAAACTACTCACTTGACAAGAAGAAGGTAACTGCAAATGCACAAAACCTTGCATCACATATGGGACAGCCGGTATCATATGAGGTTGATGAAAACAACAGCATTATTAAGCTTTCAAAGCTTAAGCCACATGCTATATCAGTAAGTATGACATATGTGGGTGGTGAAAAAGTATTTGCAGGCTCTAAGAGTGTTAGACCATTTGGCCTTTCTGAAAACACTTACGCTATGTGTATACCTACAAATGATGTAACAGAAGATGAAATTCTAAACCATATACAGGAACTTCAAACTAATTTGCCATTTGAAATAAGTGCATATGAAGTAGATGAAGATACACACATGGTAGGACTTATTGTTGACAAAAGAGCAATGTACACAGAATCAGATAATGTTCTTTCAGCAATTATAAGAAGATATTTCGGTATGGTAACAAAAGCACGTAAAGTGTATGATAAAGAAACACAGACCGAATCAATTAAGATTTCAATGTATACAAGAGGTACAGACAATACAATGTCAGAGAAGACATTTGTAGTTTCTCAGTTTGCAGATAATTATGAAGAATTCTCAAAAGTAAACAAGGGTGACCTTATAAGATACGGCCTTGACGGCTTTGACAGAATGATTGCTTCTAAGGTGGTTCAAAGCTTTGAAAGTTACTATGACGGAAGCAATGGTTATCAGAATGAAGACTATACTGTATGCGGAACAGTAACAGACATTGATTATGATGAAATTTCAAACGAAAAAATGGCTTGGGTTCATGTTCTTAAATTAGAAAATATAGACGGCCCACAAACTGTTGAATTATATAAAAATGAAGATTCAGCACCACAGGTATTTATACTTAACTCTGCAGACAGAAGTTCTAAGATGGGAACAGTAGAGGATATAAGATACGGAGACAGAATACTTATATATTCAAATAACGGAACAATATATTCAGTAGTTTTATACAGATAAGGAGGGAACGTAAATATGACTAAAATGAAAAGAATATTAGCATTAACAATATGCTTGTTAATGACAATTACAAGCCTTCCTGTAACACAACTAGTTTTTGCGGATGTGGTTGAAAAAGTAGTTACAGAAACTAATTTTGATGGAATGACTGCCGGCACTGTATACGGTACAAGTGACACAGCATCCTATACTTCAGAGGCTGGTTCAAACAAACAGACATTTTATATGTGGGCACCTGGTTCTACAGTAGT
>JAZSRE010000182.1:0-15969 GCA_045538345.1 Clostridia bacterium | reverse complement strand
CGACTTATCCGGACTGTACCGTCGGTTTTGGAATTTCACCAAATCAACCGTTATAAAACGGCTCGTGGACTTCAATGAGATAGGAAAAAATATTCGGAATGTACAAACTGAGCCAAAGTTGTATGTTTATACTACGCAGGCGAATGTTTGTTCATAGCAAAAAGTTTTTGTTTTTAACCCAAATATAGAAAAACTTGGATTGTTTTAGCAACTAAGAAATACTAAAACATTTACAAAAATATAAGAACATTAATTTTTGCGTTCCGGAGATTTTTACATCTCATTTTTTACCACCGGTAAGGAATTTCACCTTGCCCCGAAGACAAATACATTGTACTACAATACATTATATTTGTCAATTGTATAATTTGTCAGCATTTTTTTGATTTAAAAGTAAAAACTAAAATTGATAATATTTAAAGGGGTGATTTTATGTCAAAAGGCAGTTTTATAACAGGAATTGTAACCGGAATGGCAGTGGGGATAGGAGCATCAATGCTGATAAATCCGATGGATGAAAGTGATAAGAAAAAGCTTAAGAAAAACACAGGACAACTTTTTACGGCTATTGGTACAGTTGCAGACAATATAATGGATATGTACAAATAAAAAAAGGGATGCAGGGAAAAACTGCATCCCTTTTTTTGAAAATAAACATGAAAATCGACTTGACAATACGGTGAAAAAATATTAAAATAATATAAGGTGCATTTTGTTGTACTCTAAATTAAATTTTTTAACCAAATATGATTCAAAAAATTACTGAAATTTTAAAAACTAAACAGAGGAGGTGTTTGACATAGGAGTCGATGTTATTATTACCATTGCAGTTGCATTTTTATTGATTATTCTTGTGGGTGTAATTACTTTCCGTCTTGGAATTTCTTATAGAAAAAAGATTGCTGAAGCAGAAATTGGCGGTGCTGAACAGGAAGCTAAAAAGATTGTCAGCGAAGCTGCAGTTGCTGCTGAAAATAAGAAGAGAGAAGTTCTTATCGAAGCAAAAGAAGAAGCTCACAAAATGAGAATAGAATTCGACAAAGAAATGAAGGAACAGCGTTCTGAACAACAAAGAGCTGAACGCAGACTTCAACAAAAAGAAGAATCATTGGACAAAAAAGTTGAACAGTTAGAAAAAAAGGAAGAAGACCTTGGTCTTAAAAACAAGCAGGTTGATGAAAAACTTGTGGAACTTGATAAAGTTCGCGAACAACAGTTGGAAGAACTTAGAAAAATTTCCGGTATGTCACAGGAGGAAGCAAAAGCCCAGCTTTTGAATGCTCTTGAAAGTGAAATTAAACATGAAGCCGCTATTATGGTTAAGGAAATTCAGGATAAGGCAAAGGAAGAGGCTGACTTAAAAGCCCGTGAAATAGTGGCAGGCGCAATTCAAAGATGTGCCGCTGACCATTCTGCAGAAACAACAGTATCTGTTGTTAACTTGCCTAATGATGATATGAAGGGACGTATTATCGGTCGTGAAGGTCGAAATATCCGTGCTCTTGAAACACTTACAGGTGTTGACCTTATTATTGACGATACACCTGAAGCGGTTATTCTTTCAGGTTTTGACCCTGTAAGACGTGAAATTGCAAGAATGACTCTTGAAAAGCTTATTACTGACGGACGTATTCATCCTGCAAGGATTGAAGAAACTGTTGAAAGATGCCGTAAGGAAGTTGAGGCAATTATCAAACAGGAGGGTGAACACGCTACATTTGAAACAGGTGTACATGGCTTGCATCCTGAAATTGTAAGACTTATCGGACGTCTTAGATATCGTACAAGTTATGGGCAGAATGTCCTTAAGCATTCAATTGAAGTTGCACACCTTGCAGGTATTATGGCAGGTGAGCTTGGAGAAGATATTGCTATGGCAAAACGTGCAGGTCTTTTGCACGACCTTGGTAAGTCAATTGACCACGAGGTTGAAGGTTCACACGCGGTAATCGGTGCGGATTTTGCCAAGAAGTATAAGGAAAATGATATTATCGTTCATGCTATTGCCGCACATCACGGCGATGTACAGGCTACATCTGTTATAGACTGTCTTGTACAGGCTGCAGACTCTATATCTGCTGCTCGTCCAGGTGCGAGAAGAGAAAATCTTGAAACATATATCAAACGTCTTGAAAAGCTTGAGGAAATTGCTAATTCCTTTAACGGAGTTGAAAAATCCTTTGCTATTCAGGCAGGTCGTGAAGTTAGAATTATGGTTAAGCCAGACGTTGTAAATGACGAGTCTACCGTACTTATGGCAAGAGATATTGTTAAGAAGATTGAAAGCGAAATGGAATACCCTGGTCAGATTAAGGTTAATGTTATCAGGGAAGTTCGTTCCGTTGACTTTGCAAAATAATTTGGTTAAAAAACATATTTGTTTGAAAAAACTCCTGTGGAATTTTCCACAGGAGTTTTTATTTTAATATTTTATTTTTTTATAACCGTTACATTTCCTTCAATTACATCTACAACAATACTATCGCCCTCTGAAATTGCATTTGAAATAATAAGCTCTGCAATTTTATTTTCTACTTCGCGGAAAATAATACGCTTCATAGGTCTTGCGCCGTATTGTTCGTCAAAGCCTTTTTCAATAATGTAATTTACAATGGCGTCTGTGTAGGAAACGGAAATACTCTTTTCCTCAAGTGCCTTTTGAATATCAGAAAGCATAAGTCTGCAAATACCGTCAAGCTCTTTTTTTGTAAGAGTTTCAAATACTACAATCTCATTTATTCTGTTCAGAAATTCAGGGCGGAAAATTTGCTTAAGTGCAATTTCTGCTTTGTTTTTAAGCCCTTCTGCCTGTGATACACCAAAGCCAAGTGTAGCGGCTTTAAAGTCAGAGCCTGCGTTTGATGTCATAATTATAACGCAGTTTTCAAAGCTTACCAATTTGCCGTGGCTATCGGTAATTCGTCCTTCATCAAGAATTTGAAGAAGAATGTTGAATATGTCAGGATGAGCCTTTTCAATTTCGTCAAGCAAAATTACGCTGTATGGTCTTCTACGTACCTTTTCGGTAAGCTGACCTGCCTCATCATAGCCTACATATCCCGGAGGAGAGCCTATAATTTTGGCGACGGAGTGTTTTTCCATATATTCACTCATATCAAGACGGATAAGTGCCTGTTCATCGTCAAACAACTCTTTCGCAAGCTGACGTACAAGTTCGGTTTTACCAACCCCTGTTGGGCCAACAAATATAAAGGATACAGGGCGTTTTTTAAGTGAAAGACCTGCACGGCTAATACGTATTGCACGTGAAACTGCCTCAACCGCATTGTTTTGGCCGATTAATCTTTCGTGGAGTCTGCTTTCCAATGACATAAGCTTGTTTGATTCAAACTCACTTATTCTCTGTACAGGAATTTTTGTCCACATTTCAATAACTCTTGCGATGTCATCTGTAGTAATTTCCTTACAACCGCACTCTTTTTCAAGCTCTTTTATGCTTTGCTCAAGCTGACATTCTCTTGTTTTTAAGTCTGCAGCCTTCTGGTAGTCCTCAGTAGAGTCTGCCTCTATACAGTTATCCTTTTCAAGCTGAATTTCAGCAAGTTGATTTTTCAAAATTTCAAGTTCAACAAGTTTCTTGTTGTTAAGGTTCGCACGTGAGCCCGCTTCGTCAATAACGTCAATAGCCTTGTCGGGCAAAAATCTGTCTGTAATGTATCTTTCGGATAAAACTGATGCAAACTTTATAACTTCGTCAGAAATTTTAACCTTGTGGTGATTTTCGTAATAATCTCTTATACCTTTTATAATTTCTATTGTCTGTTCAACTGATGGTTCTTCAACTATTACAGGCTGGAAACGTCTCTCAAGTGCAGAATCTTTTTCAATATACTTTCTGTATTCGTCAAGTGTTGTAGCACCTATAACCTGAATATCGCCCTTTGCAAGTGCAGGCTTTAAGATGTTTGCCGCCCCCATAGCCCCTTCAGAGTCTCCCGTTGCAACAATATTGTGGATTTCATCAATTACAAATATTACATTGCCACGTTCAACCGCTTCGTCAATAATTCCTTTTATTCTTGCTTCAAACTGACCGCGGAATTGTGTGCCTGCAACTAACGAGGTAAGGTCTAAAAGATAAATTTCTTTATTTAAAAGCTTATGAGGGACATCGTTGTTTACAATTTTAACAGCAAGACCTTCTGCGATGGCAGTTTTACCTACACCCGGTTCGCCAATAAGGGCGGGATTATTTTTCTTACGTCTGTTTAAAATTTGTACAACACGTTCAATTTCCACGTCTCTGCCTATTACACGGTCTATATTACCTTCCTTTGCCTTAATGTTTAAGTTTGTTGCATATTGTTCAATAAGGCTCTTTTTCTTAGGCTTATTCATTTTTTTTGTTTTTGTTGTTTTTGAAGATTGTTCTTCGGGTTTGGCTTCAAAGTCCATACCGCCAATACCCGAAAACATATTTTGCATCATAGGCATCATTTCGTTAAGCATTTCAGGGGTAATTTCGGGAGGGTTTTCCATAATTTCCTGACTCACTGCTTCAAATTCTTCAGGGGTCATACCCATTTGTTCTATTATATTTTCAAACTGTCCCTGAGGCATACCAAGTTCCTTGGCGCAGCTTAGACACAAACCTTCATTTTTCTTTTCACCATTTTCTACCTTTGTTACAAATACAACGGCAGGTCTCTGGTTACATCTGTTACACATCATCATATCAGATTCCTCCTTTGTAATATGATGTAAAAACAAGTTCTTTCCCTTGTTGTTTAGACATTATATCATTAAATAAGAAGGAATTCAAGTACATAATTGTTAATGATTTTTTAATTTTATTTTTCTTTTGGTTTACCAAGAACGGCAAATATAAAGCCAAATGTTACTGCGGCTGCAATGCCTGCTGAGGTTGCGGTTATACCACCCGTAAAAATTCCGATAAATCCTTCTTTGTCTACTGCTTCCATAACACCTTTTGCAAGAGAGTACCCAAAGCCCGATATGGGTACGGTTGCGCCTGTACCTGCATATTCAACTATTGGTTGGTATAAGCCAAGTGATGTAAGAAGCGCACCTGCACATACAAAAATAACTAAAATACGTGCAGGAGTAAGCTTTGTCTTGTCAATTAAAATCTGACCAATTGCACAAATAATGCCTCCGACCCAAAAGGCGTTAAAATATTCCACATTAATCACAACCTTTCCTTAGATATTACAACTGCATGGGCAATTCCCGGTATGGATTCTCCTTGCTGAATGCTTACAGGGCTCATAAGGGCACCGGTCCCTATAAACAGAACTTTTTTAAGCTTTCCCTTTTCAATTTCAGGCAATATGTGGGCGCAAAGTACTGCTCCGCTACATCCGCAACCGCTTCCTCCTGCGTGGACGTCTTGTTCTTCAAGGTCGTAAAGCATCATACCGCAGTCATTGTAATTTTTCATTTTAATTCCGTTTTTCTCCATGAGGTCTGTAACTATGGAATGACCAAGTTTTCCTAAATCTCCTGTTACAATAAGGTCGTAGTCTGTTGGTGACAGATTAAAATCTTCAAAATGGCTAATGAGGGTATCAACTGCCGCAGGTGCCATAGCAGCACCCATATTAAGACCGTCTTTTATTCCCTTGTCCACTATTTTGCCTGTTGTTATTCCCGTAATGTAAGGCCCGTTACCGCAGTTTGAAAGCACAACCATACCTGAAGCCGTAGCAGTAGTTTGTGCGGTAAAGGGGCGTTGGCCTCCGTATTCAAGAGGCATACGAAACTGCCTTTCCGAACTGCAAAAATGACTGCTTGTACCGCATACAACATTTTCTCCAAAACCACCATCTATCATAACCGAGCCTATTGACATAGATTCTGCCATTGTAGAGCATGCACCGTAAAGACCGTAAAAAGGTATTTCAAGTTCTCTAAGCCCATAACTTGAGCCTATGCACTGGTTAAGTAAATCGCCTGCAAATATTGCGTCAATATCCGAAAGGGATTTTCCTGCTTTTGAAACTGCTTTTGAAACTGCTTCTTTTTGCATTTTTGACTCGGCTTTTTCCCATGTTTTTTCACCGTAGTAACCATCATCCATTGTTATGTCAAAGGCACTGCCTAAAGGTCCTTCGCTTTCCTTTTTGCCTCCGACACAGGCGTAGCCTTCAACTGAAACACACCCTGTTATGTTATAGCTTTGTTTACCTTGCTTTTTTGTGGTTTTCAAAATATCACCTCTTTTGTTATTATTAAGTTTTTATGAAAATTTATTCTTTTGTTGACTAATATATTTATAAAGGGTACAATGTAATAAAGAGGTGTTTTTGTGTTTGAACTTAGAAAAAAAGATGGTGTAAAATATCTTGTAATAACAGAATTCGAGGATACAAACCTCGTAAATCATTGTTTTTCCACACGAATAGGCGGTGTAACCACAGGTGAGGCAGGTACTTTGAATTTTGGGTTTTCTCGCAAAGACACAACGGAAAATGTACTTGAAAATTTTAAGATAATATGCAAAACAATAGATGTGGAGTTTGAGAAACTTGTTCTTACCGACCAGGTGCACGATACAAAGGTATATAAGGTTACCAAAGCTGATGAGGGAAAAGGTATAATAAGACAAAGTGATATTAAGTGCATTGATGCTTTTGTAACAAATGTTCCGGGTATTCCCATTGTTACTTTTCATGCTGATTGTATCCCCGTGTTTTTTCTTGATGCAAAAAACAAGGCTATAGGTCTT
This sequence comes from Clostridia bacterium, assembly GCA_045538345.1. GTDB lineage: Bacteria > Bacillota > Clostridia > Monoglobales > Firm-18 > CAZNKU01. The sequence goes on along the minus strand of JAZSRE010000182.1, from coordinate 9,260 downwards.
GCACACAGCGGTTGGAAAGGGACTTACGGTAATATCTCAAAGAATGTTGTAGAAAAAATGACAGAGGAATATGGTACAAAACCAAATGATTTAATTTGCGGTATAGGGCCTTCTATTTTAGAATGTCATTTTGAGGTTGATGATGACTTGGCAGATATGTTTTCGCAAAGGTATGGGGAAGAATATATAAAAATGTATAACAAACCTCACATAAATCTCACAGCAATAGTTGAAAAACAACTTAAAGACTGCGGTGTAGAAAAAATAGTGCAGTCAGATATATGCACCTATTGTAATAATGATATTTACTACTCTTACAGAGGGGATAATCATAGAACGGGAAGCCTAATTTCCATAATGGCTTTGAAAGGATAAAGGTATGAAAAAATTAATCTCATTAATTTTAGTTTTGGGTATTGGATTGTGTTTGACATCCTGCAAGAAGGAAGAGCCTGCACCCGGGGAACTTGCGGTAAAACAAGCAAATGAAACTCTTAAGGTGTGTTGTTATGCTCATCAGGACTTAAACCCGCTTACTACTGTAAATAATGACAATATGCAGATGCAAAGGCTTATATTTGAAAGTCTTATAGAATGCGACAGTACACAAAAACCAAAACCACAACTTGCAGAAAGTTATTCTGTGTCCTTTGATGGGGTTACGTGGAAGGTTAAGCTTAAAAACAACATAAAGTGGCACGATGGAACAGATTTTAAAGCTTCGGACGTTGTGTATACTTATAACTATGTAATGCAGAATATTCAGCAAACGGCGTATTCGGTTAATGTAAGTAATATAGAAACAGTATATGCTGTTTCTGATTATGAGGTTGCTTTTAAATTGAAGTCGCCACAGGCTACATTTGTGAATTTACTTGAAATACCAATTGTAAAACAGCAAAACTCCAATATATTTAACCCTGTGGGAACAGGGCCTTACGTGTACAAAAAAACATCCAACAAAATAGTGTACCTTGAAGCAAATGAAAACTGGCACGGCGGAAAGGTAAAAATAAAGAATGTTCATGGAAAAATATTGCCCGATAAAGAAACAGTAACTTATGCTTATGTGTCAAAGGAAATTGATGTTGTGTCCGTAAGTTCAAGTACAGATTTGGGTAAATATTCTTCGAATTCTGACAATACAATAGTAGACTATCCGTCAAATACATTTAACTTTATATCAATAAATACCGCAAAGGAACCACTTTCAAACAGAATGTTTAGAAAGGCAATAGCTCACGCAATTGACAAAGAAGCTATAAACTCTACTATTTTACTTTCCCATGGTTCGGTTGCAAATTCTTGTATGAATTCAAATTGGTGGCTTTACAACCCATCTGTTACTGTTTACGATTATAGTAAGGAAAAAAGTTTGGAAGCTCTTGAAGTTGCAAAAAAAGCTGTAAGTATAACCACAGTAGGACTTATGGTTAATAAGGAAAATGAAGATAAATGCAAAACTGCAGAGATGATAAAGGGAAATCTTCAAAGCTTCGGAATAAAGGTGAATGTGGAATATGTGGATTGGGCTACTTTTATACAAAGGGTAGATGCCGGAGATTACCATATGTATCTTGGCAGTGTGAAGTATGGGGCAGACATTAACCCTCAGTATGTGGTTAAAAACCCTTCGCCTGAATTACAAAGCCTATTTTCTTCCTTGCAGACACAAACAACCGAGGATGGGGTAAAGGGCAAGTATTTTGAGATACAGGAAAAGATGGCAATTGAGCTTCAGATTATACCTCTTACATTTGATGTAAGTGCAGTTATGTACAACAAGCGTATGGAGGGGACCTTAACTCCTGACAGAATAAATATTTTAAGCGGAATTAACGGGATGGATTTAAGGCAGTAATAGGTTAAATATGTTGACTTTGAGTATTTTATAATATATAATTTTAATATAATTTTTCCGGGGGTAAAAAAATTGGCGATTGTTAAATATGACAAGCTTTCCGAAACAACTGAAAATAAAATTGCCGAAAATTTTGCCGATAAAATAATATTGGAACAAAGAGCTATACGCAGGGATAGTTCAAGGGACAAGGGTACGGTTTTGAGACCTGATTTTGTAAGGGACATTGAAAAAATTATGAATTGCCCTTACTACAACAGGTATACTGATAAAACTCAGGTTTTTTCCCTTTATAAAAATGACGATATTTCAAGACGTGCTCTTCACGTTCAGCTTGTTTCAAGAATTGCACGTAATATAGGCAGACTTTTAGGGCTTAATACGGATTTGATAGAGGCTATCGCCTTAGGACACGATATGGGTCATACGCCATTTGGCCATGCAGGGGAAGCTATACTTTCAAAATTGTATAATAAGCGTACAGGAAGGTTTTTTAACCATAATGTACATAGTGTAAGAGTTCTTGATAAAATTTTCCATTATAACATTTCCTTGCAAACCTTAGACGGAATACTTTGTCATAATGGAGAGTTGGAACTTGAACAGTACAGGCCTGTAAAAAGAGATACTTTTGAAGATTTTGACAAAGTTTTTGAGGAATGCTACAAGGGTGATTGTTCGGGTATTCTTGTTCCTTCAACCTTAGAAGGTTGTGTTGTACGCATAAGTGATATTATAGCTTACCTTGGTAAGGACAGGCAGGATGCTGAAAAGGCAAAGCTTATTTGTGATAATTCTGTTTTTAATGACAACGCAATAGGTGCCTTTAATGCAAAAATAATTAATAATCTTATTGTAAATATAGTTGAAAACAGCTATGGCAAGGATTATATAAAAATGGACAGTATGTATTATACTGCTCTTAAAGAGGGCAAAAAAGAAAATTATGAGCATATATATAAAACCGAAACAGTAGGAAGTATAAATGAAATTATAGAGCCTATGTTTGAAAAAATATATGCTAAGTGTCTTAATGATATTCTTGTTAAAGATAAAACATCACCTGTATATAAGCATCACATAGAATATGTAAAAAACTGCAACAAATTCTACACTGGTCCTGACTACGAAACAGAAGAACCTAACCAAATTGTTGTAGACTATATTGCAAGTATGACGGATGACTATATGACAGAGCTGTATTCGTACTTGTTCCCGACAGAAAAAAAGGTGGAATATGTATCGTATTTTAAGGATTTGAAGGGAGTATAAAAATGAAAAGAGTTTTAACATTTGACTTTGGTGCATCAAGTGGCAGAGCTATTATTGCATCTTATGAAAAAGGGAAGCTTGATATGAAAGAGGTACACCGTTTTTCAAACGACCCTGTTATGATTAACGGAGTTTTGTACTGGGATATTTTGCGTTTGTTTCACGAAATAAAGCAGGGCATTGTTGCTGCCAAATTAGACGGCGGTTTTGATGCAATCGGTATAGATACATGGGGTGTTGACTATGGTATTATTGATGTAGACGGTAACCTTGCGGAAAATCCTGTTTGTTACCGTGACACTAATGCTTATGGTATAGAAAAAGAGGTTTATAAAGTTATTTCCGAGGAAGATTTATACCTTCGTACCGGAGTTCAGTACCAACCATTTAACAGCCTTTACAGACTTTTTAATACAGTTAAAAATTATAGCAGAAAAATTGATAGCTGCGATAAAATTTTATTTATTCCCGATTTGTTTGCTTACTTTCTTACAGGGGCAAAGAGAACTGAACTTACCTTTGCGGGTACTACAAATCTTTTAGACCCTGTTACAAATAAGTGGGATTTTGAACTTATCGAAAAATTGGGTATGCCAAAATCGATTTTTGCCGACCTTATAAAGCCAGGAGAAACTTACGGCTTGTTAAAGGAAGATATTGCAGAAGAACTTGGTTGCCCACAGGTGCCCGTTATTGCAGTTGCCTCTCACGATACAGCTTCGGCTATATTTTCAATTCCTACAACTGAGAAAGATTTTGTGTATGTAAGCTGCGGAACCTGGTCTCTTTTTGGTACAGAACTTAAAAAGCCAATACTTAAAAAGGAAGCTATGGAAGCACAGTATACAAATGAGGGTGGTTATGATGATACCATAATATTTCTCAAAAATATTATGGGTATGTGGATTTTCCAGGAAACCTGCCGTCAGTGGAAGAGAGAAGGTAAGGAATTTAATTATAAAATCCTTGATGATGCTGCGTCATCAGCAAAACCTTATGTAAGCTTTATTAATCCTGACGACCCTGTGTTCAGCCCATTTGGCAATATGCCAAAGAGAATTAAGGAATTCTGCCAAAAGACAGGACAACCCGTTCCTGAAAGTGATGGAGAAATTTGCAGATGTATTTATCAAAGCCTCGCTATGAAATACAGACAGGCACTTGAAAACCTTGAAAAATTAACAGGCAAAACTTATGACAGAATACATATGGTAGGCGGAGGAATAAACAATAAGCTTGTTTGTCAGTTTGCCGCAGACTTCTGTAACAGAACCGTATATGCAGGCCCCATTGAAGCTACTGCAACAGGAAACGCTCTTGCCCAGCTTATTGCACTTGGTGAAATTTCTGATGTATGGGAAGCAAGAAAGGTAATAGCTGATAATACAGATATGGCAATTTATACACCAAATCCAACAGAGGAAAGTGAAAAAGCTTACAGGGAATTTCTTAAATATCAATAATTAAAATTCGGGTACCCTATTGACAACGGCAGTATATTTGTGTTATTATAATCGGGTACCTTGTGTACGCTCGAGTGGCGGAACTGGCAGACGCACAGGACTTAAAATCCTGCGGCCCTTAAAGCCGTACCGGTTCGATTCCGGTCTCGAGCACCAGAAAAAAGACATTTTTCGACAAAGAAAAATGTCTTTTTTTCATCGATATAAATCTCTTGCAAGATTTTCGAGAAGTCTTGCAGACTCGATATGTGCTGACGCACTCGATATGTCGCTAACGCGACGAGATTTATATAATATCGAGTTTTGAGTGAAATGAAAAACATATCGAATTTACGAAGTAAATATATCGAGCAAACGAAGTTTGCATATCGACTAAAATTACTGCAACTATTTTATAATATAAAAAAGCAGGTGCTTTGCACCTGCTTATCTGTTTTTCAAAAAATCTTTTAGCTTTTCAAATGTTTCGTTGCTGATATCGTGTTCGATTTTACAACTGTCCTCATAGGCGGTTTTTTCGCTTACACCTATTGCCATAAGTGCCTTTGCAATAATTTCGTGTTTTTCATAAACGCGGTTTGCAATTTCCATACCTTTTTCGGTAAGGTCAATGCTTCCGTTTTCATCAACGGTAATATACCCTTCTTCGCGAAAGGATTTCATTGCAACAGAAACACTTGGTTTTGTAACCTCGAGCTCATTTGCAATATCTATACTTCTTACATTTCCGTTTTTCTTTTTTAGTATTAATATTGTCTCAAGATAATTTTCGGCTGATTCTTTAATTCTCATAAAAATACCTCATAAATAATTTACAAGTATATTATACATCATTTAAACTAAAATGTCAAAATTATATAATTTTTTATTTTTTGTTTTGTAAATATTGATTTTTCACACCAAATATTATAAAATATAAAATAGATTGCTATTAGGAGGTTTATATAAATGAGCGTTAAATTTAATTACAAATTGGCTGAAAGTTTTATTTCGGAAGAAGAGGATAAAAATCTTGCTCCTATGGTTTTGGAAGCTCACAAAATGCTTCATGAAAAAACAGGTGCAGGCAACGACTTTTTAGGTTGGGTCGAACTGCCTAAAAATTATGACAAGGATGAATTAGAAAGAATAAACAAATCTGCTGCAAAAATTCGGAGTGATTCTGAAGTTTTGGTAGTTATCGGTATCGGTGGTTCATACCTTGGGGCAAGAGCCGCAATTGAATTTTTGACATCACCTCTTGCAAATTACAATGCAAAGACACAAATTTTCTATGTTGGCAACAGTATCAGCGGACCTTACCTTGCAGAACTTATGAACATGGTTAAGGATAAGGAACTTTCCGTTAACGTTATATCAAAATCAGGTACTACAACTGAACCTGCTATTGCTTTCCGTGTGTTTAAGGAACTTATGGAAAAGAAATATGGCAAGGAAGGCGCAAAATCAAGAATTTATGCTACAACTGACAAAGCACGCGGTGCTCTTAAAACATTGGCAGACAGCGAAGGTTATGAAACATTTGTTATTCCTGATGATGTAGGGGGACGTTTTTCTGTACTTACAGCAGTAGGCCTTTTGCCGATTGCAGTAAGCGGGGCGGACATTGATGCTATGATGAAGGGTGCGGCAGATGCTTATGATAAGTACAACAATGCAGACCTTTCTTCTAACGAATGTTATCAGTATGCGGCTGTAAGAAATGCACTTCTACGCAAGGGTAAATGTATTGAAGTTATGGCAAACTACGAGCCTTCTTTGCACTATTTGACAGAATGGTGGAAACAGCTTTACGGTGAAAGTGAAGGTAAAGATGGTAAGGGTATTTTTCCTGCAGGTGTAGACCTTTCAACAGACCTTCATTCAATGGGTCAGTTCATTCAAGATGGTTCAAGAAACTTGTTTGAAACAGTTATAAATGTTGAAACACCTTCAATTGATGTTATGATTGGTGAGGATGCAGATAACCTTGATGGCCTTAACTTCCTTGCAGGCGAAACACTAGATTATGTAAATCACAAGGCTATGGAAGGTACAATACTTGCTCATACAGACGGTAATGTTCCAAACCTTATGCTATCTCTTAAAAAGCTTGATGAATATACTTTCGGTCAGCTTGTATACTTCTTTGAAAAGGCTTGTGGTATCAGCGGTTACCTTCTTGGTGTTAACCCATTCAAACAGCCGGGTGTTGAAGCATACAAAAAGAATATGTTTGCACTTTTGGGCAAACCTGGTTATGAAGAAGCAAAGGCTGAACTTGAAGCACGCCTTCAGTAAGTATAAAAAAAGAAATACCGCTTATGCGGAGTGTCCTTAAGGACAGAAATTTAATTAAAAAATGTCGTTATCATAAAAAGATAACGACATTTTATTTTTGCATGCTCTTGTAATATTTTTATATTGATAAAATTATAATTGATCCAATAATATTGATTATGTTTAGTATTTTTACCCATGTAGCTTTATTGCTGTTATTTTTTCCTTTATGTAGTATTAAAAACATTGAACCTACAACGGATGCAACTGCCAGTAGAATAATCATACACTTAATGCTGTCTGAAATGCTATATACAGTGCTTGTTGTTGCCCATGCTCCCGTACGAGTTATTTCTTTTTCGGTAACATTGGTTAAGTATATAAAGAGCAATGTTGGCAAAGTTGCCAATGAGATAATTAAAGCATATAGGTCATGCAAGGTATTTGCTTCAGTTTTTTTCACTACAGGACTATTCGCTTCGACAATATTATTATTTATGATAGCATCGTCTTTTCCTGGCATGAGTTTCAATTTTTTTCGATTGGTAATATTTAAAACACATATAATAACTGACAGCATTATAAGCACAATATTTATTCCCATGCCTCCTGCTAAAATAAAACTGGTCATTCTCCCGCCAGTCAGTATAAATAGTACGACATCCGGAATAAACAGTAATATCCCAATTGTGTTAAAGTCTTTTAATTGTTTTAATTCTTTGTGTGATATATCTTTATGATTTGCCATTTGAATTTTCACAAAGATATAGATAATAAAAGCAATTATCCTCATTATTATATCTCCATTTCTAATAAAAAAGTGTGTGCAACCAGAGTTACACACACCGAAAAATGCATAACTCTTTCTTGCTGCGACACAAAGTTTTCTCATAACACAAGTATGCGAAAAGAGAGCATGCACTTTTACCAAATTAAAAAGTACACACTTGTGTTAGAGAAAATATTAAACTTTATGTCGCAATGTTAGTATATCATATTTTCTATGTTTTAGCAATAGATTTCTGATAAATTGTCCGGTACTGTAACAAGCAAGGAAAATGTATACCATCTTCCAAATATTTAGGGAATCCTAAGACCTTATTAGAAAAGCCTGAAGCGACAATTCTCGTTTCAGGCTTGCTATTATTTAGATTTAACTGTTTTTAGTGATGAAATGAGCATTCTGCGGATAGCACCACATTCATTTCGCATTTTCTTATATTTTTCTTCTTCAATACAATCTGTTTCAAAAAGTAATTCTAACCAATACTCTGTTTCGTAGCACTCTTTTTGTGCTATTTCAAGCTTTGAGATAAAATCATTCTTGCTTTGAGCATATTGGGCTTCATGAAGATTTGCACCTATTGAAGTTGCTGAACGAAGTAGTTGATTTACAAGTACTGCTTCTTTATGACTTGATTTAATTTTTCTGCATAAGAAAACAATATCTTTTGCAAATTGTTTTGCTTTATCTCTTAAAACACTATCTGCCATTAGTATCACCTCTGCAATAATCATACTGCAATATTGATACTTTTTCAAGTGATATTCTGTACTTTCGTACAGAGTGATATTTTTGATAAATCAAAAGTGATATTAAAACCTTTGGTTTTAGTGATATTTTATTCGCCATAAACTGTGCGAAGCACAATACCACTTGCAAAGCAAATATCACTGCAAAGCAATATAACTCGCCGAAAGGCGAATAAAACTGCGGAGTGTCCTTAAGGACACTCCGCAAATGCGGTATTTCTTTTTTTGCCCATTTGACATATAATTGAATTAACCCTCTTTTTTTATGCAAATTGCATTATTAAATATATAAATTCTTCAAAGATTACAAAAAAATTGCATAAAATTAGTCAATTTACCGATTGAAAAATTGTTGAATTTGATGTATTATAAAGTTAACAAAAAATTTCATCTTGGGAGGGTTTATTATGATTAAAATACTTATGGGTGAAAAAGGTACAGGTAAAACCAAGGCATTTATTGAAATGGTTAACCAGTCAGTAAATGAGGAAAAGGGTAATGTTATCTGTGTTATGAAGGGTGACAGACATCTGTTTGATTTGAAATCTGCTATCCGCCTTACAGATACAACAGATTTTTATGTTGAAGATTTTCATGCTCTTCACGGTTTTATAAGCGGTATGATTTCAAGAGACTATGATATTACTCATATTTTTATTGACAGTATTACAAAAATTGCCGGTGAAAATTATGCCGAATTTGACGGCTTCTTATGCAAGCTTGAATCCTTATCCAATAAATATAATGTAAACTTTACCATTACCGTCAGTGCTCCGATTGCATCAGCCACTGATGAAATAAAAAAATATTTAATCTAACAAATATTTACCCCGTACATTTTGTACGAAGTCGGAGGCCAAGCGGTCTTAGGA